>CAILKQ010000079.1 GCA_903834825.1 uncultured bacterium
CAACCATTCATGGCAGAATATGCAAAATTGTTTCACGAAGACAAGGCCTTTGATGACATCGTCCTGCAGTTTCGCCTGATGGAAAAATATGCCAGGGATCCCCAAACCGGATTGTTGTACCACGGGTGGGATGAAAGCCGCGAACAACAATGGGCCAATAAAGCAACTGGCAATTCACCCCATTTCTGGGGGAGAAGCCTGGGTTGGTTTGGGATGGCACTGGTGGATGTATTGGATTATTTCCCTGCCAACCATGCCGGAAGAAAAGAATTGATGGCCATCCTGGATCGCTTCGCTGCTGCAGTTACAAAAGTGCAGGATCCGTCCACAGGACTATGGTACGATATTGTAGACCGAAAAAACCAGCAACCCAATTATCCCGAATCTTCAGCTTCCTGCATGCTTACCTACACATTGGCAAAAGCAAGCAGGCTGGGCTATGTAGGAGAAAAATACCATGGTGCGGCGGAGCGTGGATACGCAGGCATCAAAGATCATTTTGTGCTGGATTCTACTGGAAGTATTCATCTCAGGAGAACTGTGACGGTTTCCGGTCTTGGAGGGAATCCATACAGAGATGGAAGTTTCGCCTACTACATGTCTGAGCCGGTCATCACCAATGATCCCAAAGGTATGGGAGCCTTCATCCTCTGTGCGGCAGAGATGGAAAATGGCTTGACAAGAAATATTGCAAAAGGAAAGAAAGTATTTCTGGATAATTATTTCAACAACGAATGGAGAAAAGATGCCACGGGCACGGAGGTGAAATGGCATTATATTTGGGATGAAAGAGACAACAGTGGCTATTCAATGTTTGGAAAACTTTTTCAAAAGAATGGTGCTGAAACAATTCTTTCCTCTGCAAGGCCCACCGCTGAAGTAATGAAGCCGGCAAGCATCTTTATCATGGTAGATCCTGATACTCAGAAAGAAACCGCATCCCCTCATTACATGAACCTCGAGGATGCAACAGCCATCAAAAACTGGGTGGCCAATGGTGGAGTTCTGGTGATCCTGGGAAATGATTCTTCCAACAATGAAATCAAAAAATTCAATATCCTGCCTAAAATGTTTGGTATCGAATTTAATGAGGATTTTTTCAATCCTGTGCTAAAAGACCAGTTTGAAATGGGCACCGTCATCACGCCAGATAAGTCACCTGTTTTTGGCAGCAGCAAAAAACTCTTCATCAAGGAGTTGAGCACACTCAAACTCTCGTCTCCGGCAACTGCCATTGCCACCAAAAATGGCGCAAACATCATGGCCATTTCCCGCTTCGGTAAGGGAACCGTTTTTGTATTGGGTGATCCATGGATTTACAACGAATACCTGGACGGCCGAAAACTCACACCAGATTTTCAAAACTTTGAAGGTGCATCTGCCTTGGTGGATTGGCTGTTGAAACAAGCAAAATAAAGAGTCTATGCAGAAATATCTAATTATCTTATTCTGTTTATTCAACGCTTTTGCGGGTCAGGCCAACCCTGAAAGGATTATTGTTTCTCAGGACGGTAAAGGACAGTTCAAGACCATTCAAGCGGCCTTGAACAGCCTTCCAGTAAAAGGGAATGAACCTATTATCATTTTCATCAGGAAGGGCATCTACAACGAAAAATTATACATTGAAAGGAGTCATGTAACGCTTGAGGGGGAAGACAGGGGCAACACAATCATCCTTGCTGCAATTGCCCGGGATGAATGGCGTTGTGAGCATCTTGATGATTGGGGTGTGGCCACCATGAACATTGGTGCAACAGACATCACCCTCAAACACCTCACGGTAACCAACAGTTTCGGATTTGATTTCAAACCTACAACCATCACCTGCGCATCCGACACAACTGCAGACAAGCAACGTGTATTGCGCAAGGATGGCCACCAGATGGCCCTTCGCGCCATGAACGGTGCTACCCGCCTCAGTGCCATTGATTGTCATTTCAGGGCCTTTGGTGGAGATACCGTCAGCCCCTGGGACATTGACATTGGCCTTTGGTATTTCAAGGATTGCACCATGGAAGGCGGTGTTGATTTTTATTGTCCAAGGGGATGGGCTTGGGCAGAAAATTGCACCTTCATTACCTTAACAGGGCCTGCTGCCATTTGGCATGATGGATCCAAGCATGAGGATTCTAAATCAGTCCTGAAAGATTGCAAGTTCATTGGTTATGATGGATTTTCATTGGGCAGATACCACAAGGATGCACAGTTTTACCTGATCGATTGCAGCTTTGGTGCCAACTTGAAAGACCAGGATATTTATCTTGTGCCTACCACCAATACCATACAGTGGGGCAGGAGGATTTATTATGCGGATTGTCACAAGCAGGACGGAAAGGATTTTGCATGGTTCAAGGATAACCTTCCATCAGGCATCACCAAAAAAAATATAACCATTCAATGGGTTTTCGGAGAAAAATGGAATCCCCAAAAAACGGAAGAATGATGAAATTGACGCGCAGTATTTTACAAGACATTGCAGGGCTGAACAATTTGATTCTCCCGACG
>CAILKQ010000080.1 GCA_903834825.1 uncultured bacterium
GATGCAGATGAAATTGAGTCTGCCATCAGCAACTATGAATTGGCCTATAAAATGCAGTCCTCGATTCCAGAACTTACCGACTTTAAGTTTGAGTCTGAAGCCACCAAAAAACTGTATGGCCTGGACGCACAGGACCCCAATACAAGAAACTATGCGGCGCAATGTCTTCTTGCACGCAGGCTTGTTGAAAGAGGAGTACGGTTCGTAGAACTAACCTGTCCTTCGATTGGTGGATTTGATCGTTGGGATCAACATGCAAACTTAAAAGCAGGACACGAGTCCAATGCACATGCAGTTGATCAACCCATTGCCGGCCTCTTAAAAGACCTGAAACTTCGCGGTCTGCTAGAAGAAACGCTGGTGGTCTGGTCGGGAGAATTTGGGCGCACACCTTTTGCACAGGGGAATGATGGCCGAGACCACAATCCTTCCGCATTCAGCATGTGGATGGCGGGGGCAGGAATCAAGGGCGGAACCGTTTATGGTGCAACAGATGAATACGGTTACCGTGTGGTCGACAACCCTGTAACCATTCATGATCTGCACGCGACAATGCTTCATCTTTTAGGCGTAGACCACAAACAACTGACTTTTCGGTTTGGTGGCCGTGATTTTAGGTTGACAGATGTACACGGAAATATAGTGAAGGATATTCTCATCTAATAAAAACTGAACCCATCAACATGAAAATATTCAACGCCCGTTTTACTTTCTTTCTTGCTGCCTTGGCAATTTTATGCATTGCAGCAGTGTCATTTCGCAAGCCTTCGGATTACAAGAACAAGAAGATTTCGCACATGTTTTTCATTGCAGGACCAGACTTCACGGGAATCATTGGAGAAAATGGAGAAATTTCATGGAATTCGGGAAAGCCAGGGGCAAGAGATGGATTTGTTTTGCCCAATGGCCATGTACTCATTTGCTGGGCTGATGAAGTGAGAGAATATGACAACGATAAAAAAGTGGTGTTCAACTATAGAAAGTCTGCGCCGGCAAACGAATTGGGTACCGCAGTCAGGCTTGAAAACGGAAATACATTGATTACTGAATCTGGAAAGGAACCACGTTTGCTGGAACTTGATCAACAGGGAATGATCAAGGCATGGATTCCACTGTTGCCAGAAACAGACAATGTTCACATGCAAACAAGAATGGCACGCAAACTGCCATCAGGTAATTATATTGTCCCACACCTGTTGGCCTTCAAGGTCAAAGAATATACACCTGAGGGAAAAGTTATAAAAACCTTCAATACAGATCTTCCTGCACTTGGAGGGCGTGCTTCAGAAAATTGGCCATTCACTGCCATTAGACTGAAGAATGGCAATACACTCATTACCCTTACCCATGGAAACAAGGTGGTCGAAATGAACCCTGATGGACAGGTGGTATGGGAATTGTCCAACGATGATTTTCAAGCGAAAGTCCTTCAAGATCCCTGCGGAGCACAGCGACTTCCAAATGGAAACACGGTGATCGCCAGCTATGGCGCAAATGAGGGAATTAGGCTGTTCGAGATAGACAGAAAAAAGAAAATCGTTTGGAGCTACAAAAGATACCGTGTTCATGATTTTCAAATACTGACCACAAATGGCAAGCCCATCAAAGGAAACCCCTTGAAATAATTTTTGTTCAGCAATTTTAGCCTACTCATCTTATGCAAACAGTACCAGATGTTTTTATGTTTCTTGGAAGGTTTCATCCTTTGTTTGTCCACCTGCCCATAGGGCTTTTGGTTTTCACCCTATTCGCCGAGTCAATGCTGTTGTGGAAACCGAGGGAGTCTTTTAAAAAAATCATTCCGATACTTTGGCTTTTTTCAGCCTTGGGTGCTGCCTGCTCCGCAGCTTCAGGATACCTCCTTTCACTCGGGGGCGGATATGAAGAAGATGCACTAAGCTTCCACAAAAACGGGGGTATTGCCTTGTGCTGTATTTCAACAACATGTTACCTGTTATATGTTTTACCGTTGGATTTTATGAAAAAAACGGTTCGGCCAATCCGCTACCTCCTTGTGTTGGGTGCCGGAGTACTGCTCGTTACAACTGGACATGGTGGAGGATCACTTGCGCATGGCAGCAATTACCTGACCGAATTCAGACCTATACAAACGTCTGCTGTTGGTGGAGCAGACAGATATGATGAAACCGCCTTAAAGGCGAAGGCAAGCATTTCAAGCCTTGATTCTGCAGACATTTTCAAGCATGTTGTCATGCCCATTTTACAATCAAAATGTGTAAGCTGTCACAATGAGGAAAAGAAGAAAGGAGGGTTGCTGCTGACGTCCTATGATGCCATCCTTGCAGGTGGTAAAACAAAAGAGGGTGTGATGGCAGGAAATACAGCAAACAGTGAAATCTTCAGGCGCATCACGCTTCCAAAGAACCACAAGGAATTTATGCCAACAGATGGGAAAAAACCGCTGACCGAAAATCAGGTAAGCATATTGGAGTGGTGGATTGAGACAGGGGCGCAACAAAACATGATGATTGCATCAATGCATCCTGATAAAAAAATGCAGGATGTTCTTGAAGATTTTTTTCAGATTGGAGAAGCCGCTATCATTTCATACGCAGCAAAAGCGCCAGATCGCAACAACCTTGCTGATTTGCTCAAAGCCGGCTTTCAGGTAAACATGATCAACAAAGGCAGCAACCTCATTGAAGTCAAATTCAATGGAAAGGAAAACCAAAAACCAAACCTTGGTTTGTTAAAGTCGGTGCAGGAAGGCCTGGTATGGCTTCATCTTACCAACTGTGGTATCACTGATGAGGATCTCGTCATTATTGGGGGCCTGTCCAATCTTTACAAACTCAATCTAAACCGAAATGCAATTACAGACAAAGGTATTGTTGAGCTGGCCAACTTGTCTAAACTGGAATACCTGAATCTCTACGGAACATCAATAACAGAAAAAAGCCTCCCGGGATTGATCAAATTGCCAAAACTTAAAAAGCTTTATGCCTGGGAAACCGCGATCGATAGCAGCTTTTCAATGAATGGCATAAATGCTGCCAAAGACCTGGAGTTGGTATTCAAACTGGCCCAATGATGTTAAAGGTGATTTTTTCTTGTTTTCAAAGAAATCGTTCCGTTAAAAAGCCCATGCGCATTTTGAAATGTTGATGACCCTATTCAAATAAAAAAAGGTGGCCCGTTTCGGAACCACCTTTGCGCATTAACAGCGTTTATTTTTTATGCCAGATCAAAACGATCAAGGTTCATCACCTTGGTCCAAGCGGCAACAAAATCATGCACAAACTTCTGCTCTGCATCTTCGCATGCATAGAGTTCAGCCAGCGCGCGGAGTTCAGAGTTTGAACCAAAAATAAGGTCTACACGGGTTCCAGTCCATTTGAGTTCTCCTGTTGAACGGTTACGACCTTCGAATGCTTCGCTTGATGCGGATGAAGCTTTCCAGGTAGTATCGAAATCAATCAGGTTGGTGAAGAAATCATTGGTAAGCTGTCCGGGACGCTTGGTGAAAACACCATGCTGTGAATGATCGAAATTGGTATCCAATACACGCATTCCACCAACCAAAACAGTCAGTTCTGGTGCAGTGAGCGTCATCAGATGTGCCTTGTCAATCAATATTTCTTCGGCTGCTGACTTGTAACTGGATTTTTTATAATTGCGGAATCCATCAGCAGCTGGTTCGAGCACTGCAAATGATTCAACATCGGTTTGGTCTTGGGAAGCATCGGTACGTCCGGCAGTAAATGGAACTGTGATGGCATGTCCTGCATTTTTCGCAGCCTGCTCAACGCCTGCATTACCTGCAAGCACAATCAAGTCTGCAAGGGAAACCTGCTTTCCGCCAGCGTTTGCCGCATTAAAAGCAGACTGGATAGACGCAAGCACATCCAATACTTTTGAAAGCTGGGATGGGTTGTTGACTTCCCAGTATTTCTGTGGGGCCAAACGAACACGGGCGCCATTGGCACCGCCGCGTTTGTCAGAACCACGGAAAGTGGATGCAGATGCCCAGGCGGTGGATACCAGTTCTGAAACAGTCAGACCTGAAGCCAGTACTTTGGCTTTCAACTCAGCTGCATCCTGGTCATTGATCAAGGCATGTGCAACGGCAGGAACTGGATCTTGCCAGATCAATACCTCTGCAGGCACTTCTGATCCTACATAGCGTGAACGTGGACCCATGTCGCGGTGGGTCAGCTTGAACCAGGCGCGTGCAAAAGCATCTGCAAACTGATCAGGGTTCTCATAAAAATTCCTTGAAACCTTTTCGTATGCAGGATCTACCCTCAACGCGATATCTGTTGTCAGCATGGTGGGGGCATGACGCTTTGCAGGATCGTGTGCATCCGGAACAGTGTCAGCACCGGCGCCAGCCTTGGGCTTCCATTGGTGGGCACCTGCGGGGCTCTTGGTCAATTCCCACTCATATCCAAAAAGGTTCTCAAAATAATTGTTGCTCCACTGTGTTGGCGTGGTGGTCCAGGCACCTTCGAGTCCGCTGGTAATGGTGTTTACCCCATTGCCGCTTCCGAAGGTATTCTTCCAGCCAAGGCCCTGCTCTTCAATGCCTGCTCCTGCAGGTTCTTTTCCTACATACATATTAGGGTCTGCAGCACCATGGGTTTTACCGAAGGTATGTCCGCCTGCAATAAGCGCAACAGTTTCCTCATCATTCATCGCCATGCGCGCAAAAGTTTCACGGATATCACGGGCTGATGCAATCGGATCAGGATTTCCGTTGGGCCCTTCCGGGTTCACGTAGATCAATCCCATCTGCACGGCAGCCAAAGGATTCTCGAGCTCGCGGTCGCCGGTGTAACGCTTGTCACCCAGCCACTCTTTTTCAGGGCCCCAATACACATCCTCATCAGGCTCCCAAACATCTGCACGGCCACCAGAGAAACCAAAAGTCTTGAAGCCCATCGACTCCATTGCACAGTTGCCCGCAAGGATCATGAGGTCAGCCCAGGAGAGCTTCTGTCCGTATTTCTTTTTTACTGGCCAAAGCAACAAACGCGCCTTGTCGAGGTTGGTATTGTCGGGCCAGCTGTTGAGGGGAGCAAAACGCTGCATGCCCCTGCCGCCGCCGCCACGACCATCAGTAGTACGGTAAGTACCTGCACTGTGCCATGTCATCCTGATGATAAAAGGACCATAATGGCCATAATCTGCAGGCCACCAGTCTTGTGAGGTGGTCAATACATCAATGATATCTTTTTTCAGGGTAGGCAGATCGATTGATTCGAACGCTTTTGCGTAATCAAACGACTCCCCCATGGGATTTGAAAGCGTAGAATGCTGGCGAAGGATGTTCAATCGCAGCTGATTGGGCCACCAATCCTGGTTTCTTGTGCCGCCGCCAGCGCTTTGCTGAAGGGTTGCACCAGAAAAAGGACACTTGCCTGAAGGTTGTGCTGGGTTATTTTCCATGTTTTATCGATTGTTTTTTAAAATGGATGCAAAAATACGACTATATCAATTCAATTATCGTTTCAACACCGATTTGACAATTTTGTTACAGTATGGTAAAATGAAGGGGGAAATTTGGCTTGATACAACCTGTATTGTTCCATTTTAAGTTAACTTCTAAACGCAAAAAGCCGACCAATAATGATCGACTTTTTACTTGTTGCTTATGCATTTTAAGCCCTGTCCGAGCTCCTAAAAATCATATTTCTTCCTTCTCGGGCGAGACAACATTGCTGTTGCTTCTTTGTCTTCTTTCTTGAATTTTTCAGTCTTGGGATCCCAATAGATTTTGCGCTTCACCTTCATGGCAATCTGGTGCAACAAACAGGCACTGCAAGAACGATGCCCAACCTCGATGGGAGCAACTGGCTCCTGCCTGGTTTTGATGCAATCCAGCCAGTTGGCATGCTGATCAGAACTGTCGTACAACTTGGTTTCATTGGCACCGATAACAGACTGAAGGAGCTTGGGGTTGCTGGCATCAATGGGTTTCACACCAGATCCATCCGCAACCGGATCAGAATCGGTGACCCTGTAATTGCCCCTTGTCACCCAGATCCATCCTTCTGTTCCAATGAACTTGACACCATTGGGAAGCTCGTTGGAAACAGTCATGCGCACGCCATTTTCATAGAGCGCTTCGGTTTTGAAAATGCCATGCACATCCCAAAGCCCGCTGTAATTGGCCTCATCGGTGGGGAAGTTGGCATTCCCCCAGACTTCAATCGGCCCGCTGTATTCCATCCCCATGCCCCAATGGGCAATATCAATATGATGGGCGCCCCAACCGGTAATCATGCCTGCACCAAACTGCTCGCAGCGCAACCAGCCTGGCCTGCTGCCAATGCCCCTGGGGCTGGCATCCTGACCATGCACGCGGTCTTGGGTATAATAGACTTCAGGGGTTGCTCCCAACCATGCATCATAATCTAGCGAGGCAGGAACCGGCATGATGGTCTTGTTTCCACCGCCCGGATCGCCAGGAAGGCCCACTTCAACAGTAATGAGTTGACCGATCCTGCCGTTGCGCACCAGCTCACAGGCTTTTTTGAACTGTGGCCATGGGCTCACAGAGCGCTGCTGGCTGCCCATCTGCAGGATCCTGCCGGTTTTTTTCACGGCATTGCTCAAGATCCTTCCTTCCTCAATGGTCAGCGATGCAGGCTTTTGCAAGTAAACATCTTTGCCGGCATTGACCGCATGCACGCCAACAATGGCATGCTGGTGATCAGGCAAACTGATGTGCACGGCATCAATATCCTTGTTCTTCAACATTTCCTTGTAATCGTAATAGACCTTGATGTCCCAATCGCCTTTCAATCCTCCATTAAAAGCGGCGGCCCTGGTATAATTGTTTTTTACTGCGGCAACACCTGCATCAGCGCGCAACCTGTCTACGTCGCAGACAGCCATGATGCGTGCACCGGCATAGCGTGAAATCCCCGTCATGTCATGCGAAGTGGAAATCCTTCCACATCCTATTGATGCTACATTGATCAGGTTGCTCGGGGCATTTTTCCCAAACACACTGGCAGGAACAATGGTGGGCATCCCACTGAAAATCAGGGATCCTGTGGCCAGCTTGGCAGACGTGTTGAGGAAGTTTCTTCGGCTTTGCGCCTTGTCAAAATTTTTCATGGCAATGCTATTGTTTTGGGTGGGCAATGATAAATTGGAACTGTTCCTCTAATTTACTTGCTTTTTTCGCTTGCGCGATGATTGATTTATTTTTTGTTGATGGTTATTTGTGGCGGATGCGCAAAACCCTGCCAGGCACTCTCGGCCCTGGCCTGGTCAAACTTTCCGTTGAACACCACCAGCCTGTATTTCAGGACATAGGTTTTGCCGGGCTCCAGCAACCAGTTCCTGTCTTTTGTGGGGGCAAAACTAAAAAACATGTCGCCCCTTCCATTGGTGTTCAGGGTCCAGATGCGCATGGGTTCCGGAAAATTGTAGTTGGTGGGGTAGGCCAGAAAGGCAGCGCCACCATAATCATTGCCAGGCAATTCGCCCTGAACAATACACCATTTTGCCCTTGTGCCGTCGGTATCTTTTCTGGTCTTGCCTTCAGAGGTCAGCACTTCACAATTGGTATTGTTCCAAAATTCAGTAGTTCTCCAGCCCATGCCCGCATAGCGGTATTGAAGAATATGAAAAGGACTTTCAGTCGCACAGTTCATTGCTGAGGTGATGTCAACAATATAATAATCCTTGTCTTTCTCTGGTTGATAGACCCTGATGGTTTGCAATTCATTGAGCGCTACTTTTTCACCACCACCTTTCTTCAAAACAACATGCTCATGCAAGGCCTGGATTTCAGAAAAAACAGGGCCTTCTGTTTTGGAAACCAGTTTCGCAAAACGCACAGTTCCCTGCTTGGAATTGAGGTTCCAAAAATCCACCGTGTCCTTTTCAAATGCCACATGGGTCCAGGGGTTCCAGATGCCATAGTGATGGTAATGATCGGGTGCCTGAATCCTTGTAAGCTCCTGCCCATGTGGCGTCCAGAGCGGATGGATAAAGCCACTGCGCTTGAAAGCCGTGTCAATTTTTGCCGGAGGATAGACCGTTGCGTCGTTGTAGCGCAAGAGATTTTTGTTGCCGGCATTGAAGGTGATATCAGTAGCGCTTTTGATTGCTTTGATGTAGCTGAAGGGGGATGGAGCAGCTTGTGCAAGCACATAGGTAAAATCTGTTTTGCCCATAGGATTGATCAGCCAGTGCATAGCCCGATGGCCTTCCTGCCTGATCTGGAAAGGAATGGGAACCTGTTTGTTTCCTTGCACCTCAAACAATGCCAGCGCAGAATCTGCAACTTGACTGAGCGCGTCAAGGTTGATGCTCACGGGCACGCCAACAAGATTGTTTGCCTTGTCTAATTTGATGTTGAAAGAAGCGATCTGCTGTGCATTTGCATGTGCAAGGCACATCAAAACGGCAATAAAAAAGGGAAATATTTTTTTCATGGCAAACATTTAACCCACTAAAGCTAATGAATTATTGGCTTCCATTTTAGCGCCTGCAAATTGAACAATTGCTTTATTAATTTGGCATGTTTACAATGCATCCAAATACCGATCCGCATTGTCTAATTGCAACTGCCTTTTTTGCTCTGGCATTTTATCAAAGGTTTTCACGAGCATGCCCAAACGGGGATTTCGCAAAAAGAAATCGCGGTGTATATGCATGAAACGCCAGAAGAGTCCGTCCCAAACGGCCTGCCAATCACCCTTGGGATAGTCGCTCATTTTCATCAGGTAATTGCTGCCACTGATATAGGGTTTTGTAGACATCAAACCACCATCCGCAAACTGGCTCATGCCATACACGTTGGGAACCATCACCCAATCGTAGGCATCAATGAACATTTCCATGAACCAGCGGTACACTTCGTTGGGATCAAATTCGCAGAGTAGCATAAAATTCCCCAACACCATCAGCCTTTCAATGTGATGGCAATAGCCTGTCTCCAGAATTTTTTTGATGGTGCTGTCAATCGGCTCAATTCCAGTGGTACCGCTCCAAAACGAAGCAGGAATTTTTCGGGTAAAGCCCCAATAGTTGCGGGTCCTTTCTTCATTGCCTTTGAGTTCATAAACCGCACGGATGAATTCTCTCCAACCCAGGATTTGCCGGATGAATCCTTCCAATGAATTGATGGGAATATCATGGGCGCTTGCGTAGGCAAGTGCTTCATCAATGACATATTGAGGCGTCAACAAGCCAACATTGAGCATTGGCGTGAGTACTCCATGGTGAAGAAATATTTCTTTGGTAACGATCGAATCTTCATAGGCCCCAAATTCTGCAAAGCGCGTGGCGAAGAATGTTTTCAGCCATTGTTTGCTGTCTGCAAAATTGGTTGGATAAATGAACTGCGGGTTGAGGTTTCCATAATTGTCTGGAAAATATTGGCGGACATATTGAGCAGCCTCCTCATGCAATTGATTGGACGCTAAAAAATGAACGGGTGGAGGTGTTTTTCCTTTGGGATATTTCAACCGGTTTTCGTCGTCAAAGGTCCATTTTCCACCCATCGGAATTTTGTCAGTATCCATCAGGATGTTTTTTTGTTGCCGATGGAACTTGTAAAAATCTGTGTGGAACATTCTTTTCCTTCCAGAAAAATAGTTGGCATTTTCCTCAGTGCTCATCAAAAAAAGCGGAGAAAGATTTTTATATGCATTCACACCATGTTGATCGCATGATTGTTTAATGCGCTTTTCAAGCCATTGATCAGTTGTGTCGATGTACTCAAAAGCATCAATACCAGTTGATTTGATATGAGCAATCAGTTTCCTTATATCAGACAAATCATTGAAAGAATCGATGTACTCAACATTAATGTTGAGGGAAAGCAAATGGCTTTGGTAGGCTTTCATGCTGGCGCGATGAAAGAAAATTTTCTGTTGGTGAAAATTAAATTGCTTGAAATAAAGCCATTCTTCAACCAGGTAAATGGTATCAGCTTTTTCAATCAAAGGATTTTGCTCGAAAAGTTGATGTTGAAAAAGAAGGCCTATCCTCATGTTAGATTGAATTGTTATTTACGCAACAGATAGGAATACAAATAGTTTCCGTTGGATGGTTATTTTGTTTTACGGGTTGAAGTTCTTCTGCCTGAAGTGTTGACATGCTTGCTTAAAATCCAGTTGCCTTCCATTTTAACCGCTGCTGTTTTTTTGAAACCCCAGACAACATCGCTGGCTGCTTTACGGGTGGCTTCAATGTCTACGATGGGGCTGGGATAGTCTTTGCCAATCACAACCTGATAGAAATCCTGTTCCATCGCACTCATTTTCCAAGGCTCATGAATCAATGCTGTTGGAACATTTTTCAATGCAGGGATCCACTGTTTGATGAATACACCTTCCGCATCATGGTCTTCTGAATTTTTGATCGGGTTGTAGATGCGGATGGTATTGATGCCTGTAACACCCGACTGCATTTGCAATTGTGGATAGTGGATGCCGGGTTCGTAATCCAAAAACTGCCTTGCCAAAAAATGAAGCTCGCGCCAATCTTGCCAGAGGTTGAACACGAAAAATGAAACCACCATGGCCCTCATCCTAAAATTGATGTAGCCTGTTTCAACCAAACAACGCATGCAGGCATCTACAAGCGGAACACCCGTATTGCCTTCCTGCCATGCCCTGATATAGGCCTCGTTCCTGGGTTTGACAACAGTATCGTAAGCGGAATTGATGTTCTCGAATTCCATCCGGCACTCGTCTTCAAATTTTTGCATGAAATGACAATGCCAATGCAAGCGCGAGATAAAATTTGACAATGCCCTTTTGTTGCTGGCCAATGCATAGTGCTGGGCGGTATATTGAAAGACCATCCGCATGCTGATGTTGCCATAACTGAGGTAAGGCGAAATCCTGCTGCACCCTTTCCGGCTCAGTGCTGGCTTGGAAATGTATTTTGAATAATTGACGTAGCGCTCCGATAAGAAACTCTTCAAATATTTCCAGGCAAGGGTTTCGCCACCCTGTTGGAAGGAAGGATGCGGCGTGCGGATGGCAGGATCAAGCTCAGGGCCCTTGATGTTATCGTAGAAGGTTGATTCCAGCAATAAAGTTTTGAGCTGTTGCAGGTCAATTGTGTTGGCTGGCTGCAGCATTGTTTCTTTCCAACGCTGTTGCCATTCTTTTCTCGACTTCAGTTTTCTCACAACCCCATTGTGTTGGGATTCTGTCCAAGCAATATCAAGGTTAGAACAAAATTGCTTGACGGCAAGGTCTCTGTCGTAGGTTATCTTGTTTCCAATTTCCTGGTGCGAAAAAATCGCCCTGATAGTATACTCTTGATTCAGTGCTTGAAAAACAGGAAACACCTCTTGATGAAAAACATGGATGCGCGCATGGATGCCGTCCAGTTTCAACTGCATGTCTTGCAGGGACTGGTAAACAAAACGCCAGTGGCGCGTATCGCTGTCGTCGTAGTGCATCACCGAAGGTTCAAAGCAGTAGACCAGCAAAATGGGCAGCCCTTGCTGTTGCGCAAGAAAAAGTGGTTCATGGTCTGTGAGCCGTAAATCACGCTTGAACCAAACAATGGCAATGTCTTGTTTTTCCGCTTTGTTCATTTACTTGCGGTATTGGGCGTACAAGGGTTTTTCCATTTTTTTCCAGTAAGCAAAAAACGAGGGATGGTAACCGGTAACCTTGTC
Source organism: uncultured bacterium (assembly GCA_903834825.1). GTDB lineage: Bacteria > Bacteroidota > Bacteroidia > Chitinophagales > Chitinophagaceae > Pollutibacter. The sequence goes on from CAILKQ010000080.1 coordinate 11,624, forward strand.
CAAGATCCAGTCCCTGGAATCTTCCTGCCCCTTGTATCCAATGTTCAAAGGATGCTCTTTGTAATAGATTTCTTTGATGTTGTGCTGAAGGCAAAGCTGTTCAAAGGATCCAACAAATACCTGGATATTGGGGATGTTCTTGCTCAGGGCCAGCATGAATTCCATGCAACGCTCACTCACAGGATAATTGCTGAAAAATTCTGGCTCTAGTAGTAAGATGCGGTTGCCTTCTTCGCCTGCGTGCCAGACCGGATCCAGGTTGTAGTAATTGTAAACAAAGGTTGGGTGATCTTGGTCTACCTGAAGGGATGCAGCCTCCGGCAGGATTGTTTGCAAGGATGCAGTTTGTGTGTCCGTCAAATGTTGAGGGCAATCTATTGCATCAAATTGTTCATACGCTTTGTCCAGGAAAGTAGTCAACTGACGGGTATGTGTAAACTTGTTGACATTCTCCTGGTTGGCAAAATACTTTTTCGAACTGTTGGCACCGGCCACCCACTGCCAGCTGCAGGCATTGCTTGCCCAATCCCCATCCAGGAGATGATAGTACATCCAGCGGGCAGGGTGCAACCAATGCGATTGGGCGATGTTGCATACCACTGAAGCCGTGTACATCCTGCAGTGGTTGTGCATGTAGCCTGTGGCGTAAAGCTGGCGGATAGCAGTATCAATTCCCTCAATACCCGTTCTGGCCTCGAGGATGGCTGAAGAAATTGAATGGTTGTTGACTGGCTCCTGCGGATGCTTGATGTCGTCGTTCAGGTTTTTCACCTGACCCACACGCTGAAAATAATCCCTCCAGCACAATTCTTTTACAAAAGACTCAATCTGGGGAATTTTATACCCTTTCAACATTACATGGTCAAGCACCTGCTTCGTGCTGATCACACCCCTTGAAATATAAGGAGACAGATAACTGACATCGCCATCCACAAAGTTTCTGGTTTTGCCGTACTTCAGCGGGTCGATGGCGTCTATGCGCTCAAGAATGGTAGTATAATCGGTGGCAAAGCCAGGTTGCATGTATTTTTGCTTGTGTTGGGGTGATAAAGATGTGCAAGTACAAACTATGTTTTTGTTTAATGCATTATTGCTTTGCAGCTGAAGCCATCCACATCGCTGCATTCGACAAAATCTGAATGACTTTTTCCTCTTTAAACACAGGAAATGTTTCGTGTCCTGGCCTGAAATAAAAAACCTTTCCTTTTCCAAGGTTCCAGAGCATCCCAGACCTGAACCATTCTCCTTTTTCCCAGGTTTCTTCAAACAGAATTTGATCTGGTTTAGGCACATGAAATGGTTCGTCATACATTTCAGTCTGTGGTATCTTGAAGTTCTTTGGCAAGCCTTTCATGATGGGATGGTTGGGACTCAAAACATTTACAGTACTTGGCTTCCCATCATTTCGAACAGAAGGAAAACAACAAATGGGAAGATGAACCTCTGCTGTTTTGTGTCCTTCAGGAAACCTTCTCTCAACCATATATGGCGTGATTCTTGAATCGTATTTTGGGATGGTATACTGTTTTGTTGGAGATATAAATTTGAGATCATCCTCTTTAAAGGTGCCGTCTGCCAATATCCTGATCTTGGTGATTTCATTCATCGCCTGAACAAACGGCGTGGCCCAATGCGCTGAATGCAATGCAATGAATGACAATTTTCCTGCCTTGATTCTTTCAACAATATCCTTTCCTTTTTGAGGAGATATCTCGGCTTGCTTAACATGACCCCACCAGATCAACACGTCCGTTTCGTTGAGTAACCCTTCTGAAATTCCTTGCTCAGCTTCATTCAAACCTGAAGAGACAACTGTAAATGCCGAATTCTTTTTCAACTGATCTGCTATGCAGTTTCCCAGAAAGTTGTCATAGGCTTCTTTTTCAGCATCGGATCTTTCGTCCCAAATGAGGATGCGGATTTTTTTTGCATTTAATGCAGTTGCATTGAGGTATGAAGGCATAAGCAATGCTGAAGCGGCAGCAATGGATGTGTTTTTTAAAAACAAGCGTCTTTGATTTTCCATGATTTACTCTTTAAAGTCGACAAAATCGTCAATCGTTTCCTCAATCCTCCAGCACCTTCAGCACCACCCGAAACACAATGTCGGTTGATCTCACTGAAGATAAGCATTTGCTTGCTGTTGGATATTGGCCATCCCCCAATAATCTCTATTTTTGATTACTACAAGCTTTCATCCCATGGGCATGATCAAAAATTATTTCTCTGTTGCCTTGCTCATTTGCATTGTACTGCTCGGTTGCATGAGATCGGGCTTGCACAAAACCTATACCGATTGGAGGGTTACAGGCGGCGGAAAGGAAAACCTGCACTATTCTTCCATCAAACAAATTGACACCAGCAATATCCAAAACCTTGAAATAGCCTGGATCTATCATACTGAGAACAAGGACCAAAGCCGCTTTGGCGCCATGGAATGCAATCCGATCATCATCGATTCGGTGATGTTTGGCGTATCACCCAGATTGAAACTCTTTGCCATCAATGCCCGCACGGGAAAAGAATTGTGGACATTCAATCCTGCAGATTCTATTGCCAACAAGACCTGGCACCGCAACAGCGTCAACATGAACCGGGGCGTGGCCTATTGGGCTGAGGGGGAAGACAAACGCATCATCTACACCGTTGGTCCGGTAGCCATGGAAGTGAATGCAAGCACGGGTAAATTGATTTCCAGTTTTGGAAGGAATGGCGGCATCAACCTTGCCGCAGGGCTGGGCAGGGATTCCTCCAAAGTCTTTGTTGCGCCCACCTCTCCGGTGATGGTCTACAAAAACCTGTTTTTCCTGAGTGGCCTGGTGGGTGATGAAACCCCCGGTCATATCCGTGCTTTTGACGTGAAAACGGGCCAGCAAAAATGGATTTTTCATACCATCCCTTATCCCGGCGAAGCCGGTCATGAAACCTGGGAAGACAGTACGGCTTACAAACACATGGGGTCTACCAACAGCTGGGCCGGCTTTAGCCTTGATGAGAAAAGGGGGATTCTTTTTGCACCCACCGGCAATCCTTCCAACGATTTTTATGGCGGTAACAGGTTAGGAAAAGGCCTCTATGGAAACTGCCTGCTGGCTATCAATGCTGAAACAGGAAAACTGATCTGGTATTTTCAAACGGTTCACCACGATGTCTGGGACATGGACCTTCCTGCACCACCTGCCCTGATCACAGTAAAGCAGAACGGCAAAAAGATTGATGCGGTGGCGCAAACAACCAAAACCGGATTTGTTTTCCTGTTTGATCGGGAAACGGGAAAGCCGCTTTTCCCGGTGGATGAAGTGCCAGTGGTTGACCAGAGCCCGCTCAAAAACGAGAAGCTCTGGCCAACCCAACCCATGCCCCGTTTGCCCAAACCCATTGTCAGACAGACCTTCAACCATTCCGATTTGAACAGGTTGGTCAGCGACTCCAGCTTCCGCACGATTGAGAAAAGATTCCTGGGCTACCGTTCTGGAAAAATGTTCAACCCTCCATCAACTGAAGGAACAATCATTTTACCGGGATACGATGGTGGTGCGGAATGGGGTGGGCCTGCGTTTGACCCGAAAACAAATCTGCTCTATGTCAATGCCAATGAAATGAGTTGGGTATTGAACATGGTTGAAAACAAGCCTGATCCAAAAAAGGTGAAAACAAACCTTGAAGCAGGCGCAACGCTCTATACCCAGCATTGCATGGGCTGTCATGGCCCTGAAAGGCTTGGTGGGGGAGATTATCCTTCGATTGTTGGTGCTGAGAAAAAATATACAACTGAAACATTCAACCAGCTGATCACTACGGGAAGAAGAATGATGCCCGGCAACAACAGCCTCAGCAGCGAAGAAAAAAATGCCATTGCTGCATTTGTCCTTGACCTGAAAGAGGAACAGCAAAAACCTTTCGCGGGATCTGCAGCAAAAAATGCAGTGGCACCAAAACAAGGTTATGGGTTCACGGGTTACAACAAATTTTTAACCCCTGAAGGTTTCCCTGCGATCCAGCCACCCTGGGGTTCACTGACCGCCATCAACATGAATACGGGACAACACGAATGGAAAATAGCATTTGGAGAGTTTGAATCTTTGAAAGCAAAAGGCATTCCTGCAACAGGCCGCGAAAACTACGGTGGCCCTGTGGTTACCGCCGGTGGCCTAATTTTTATTGGTGCCTCTGCCGACGGAAAATTCAGGGCCATCAACAAGCGGACAGGTAAAATTCTGCTTGAACTGGACCTGCCTGCTCCTGGTGTAGCCACCCCTTCCGTTTATGCAGTGAATGGAAAACAATTTATCGTCATTGCCTGCGGCGGCTCAAAATGGGAAGGCAAATCCAGCGATGCCTATGTGGCGTTTGCGTTGAAGGATGAATGAGGAGAAGCATTTATGCAATTAAAATGTCTGCAAAACTCACCTTTAACCCCGGTGGCGGAATTGTTGTGGTAGCCAGCTACCATCCCGCAGGAAATATTGTTGGATCGGTGCCATATTGAAACAAAATTTCACCCATTTACATGATATTGCAGCAACACAAGTAAAAACCGATGAAAATACTGATCACTGCAGACTGGCACTTGGGAAAAAGATTGCACCTGGAAGATTTTAGCCAAGACATGGAGCAGTTTTTGCAATGGCTGCTGCAACATATCGAGGAGAATGAGATTGACCTGTTGCTGGTGGCTGGCGATGTTTTTGACCAGAACAACCCATCCAACGAGGCCACAAAACAATACTACGACTTTCTGATCAGGCTGCACCAGACGGGTTGCAAGGCCATCATCACGTCGGGCAACCATGATTCTCCCTCATTTCTGGACACCCCATCCTCCCTCTTGCAATCCCTGGGCATCCAGGTAGTAGGGCGTTTCCCAGGGATGGATCGGTTAGAACAGGTTTTGCTGCCTGTAAAAGGAAGGTCAGGCAAGAGCGAAGTGGTGGTTGCGGCCATCCCCTTTCTTCAGGACCGGTTCATCCGTCAGGTGGGCGAAAGCGAGGGCATCAAGGAAATTGATGGCAAGATCAGGGAGGGGATGCGCAGGGTATTCAGCGGCATCGGCACGGAAATGAAAAAGCAATATCCCAACCACCTGCACATCGGTATGGCCCACCTGCATGCGCAAGGCACAAAAGCCAGCGAGGCAGAAAGGGAAATCCAGATCGGAAACGAACTGGGCATTCCAGCCGATGCCCTGGATCAGTTCAATTACCTGGGCCTGGGCCATATTCATACGGGTCAGGCCGTGATTGAGGGAAGGATTCACTATGCGAGCAGCCCCATTTCACTGGGCTTTTCAGAAAACGTATACAAACACAAACTCATCAGGCTGGATACGGATGGAGCAACCATCCGCCAAAGCTTTGTTCCTGTTCCAAGGTTCAGGTCGCTCTATCAGGTGAGAGGAACCCTGCAGGAAGTGGAGGCCAAACTGGCTTTGCTGCAATGCAAATATAGATTTGATGCGCTGTTGGACCTGACCATCGATGAGGAAACCTATGACCCACTGGTGATGCCAAGATTGGAAGCCTTGAAAAATGAACTATTGGGACGCAACATGAAAGTCGTTAGCCAGCGGGTGATTTTCAGGGACAAATCCAGCCACAGAAAAATGGGAAGCTTGGCGCATGACAGGGTGAAAGACCTTGAACCGACCATGGTTTTTGAAAAGATCATTGAAGAAAGAGAGGACAATGAAGAGAAATCAGCATTGAAAGACCTGTTCAGCACCCTTCTTGCTGACGCAACACAACAACAACCATGAAAATACTGAAGCTGAATTTCAGCAACATCAACTCACTCAAGGGTTCATTCAGCATCGATTTTGAATCGCC
>CAILKQ010000081.1 GCA_903834825.1 uncultured bacterium
CAATCAGAGGTCGGTAATCAATTTGAACTTGGGTACCAGAGACTTCATGATGACCCAAGCAACCAAGTATGCCGTAGCACAAAAAGTAAACATGATGGTATACCCGGTTTCAATATGTCCTAAAGCTTTGTAATGATCAAACAAGGCACCACCAACTTTTGTAACAATCACGCCGCCAATTCCTCCGGCCATCCCTCCGATGCCCACCACAGAGCCAATGGCTTTTTGGGGGAACATATCCGAAACTGTGGTAAAGATATTGGCACTCCAGGCCTGGTGGGCGGAAGCACCTATACCAATCAAGATCACTGGCATCCAGAAACTGATGGCGCCCAGGGGCTGTGCAGCCAAAACGACCAATGGAATCAAGGCTATCACAAACATGGCCTTTAATCTTCCATCGTATGCGTTATATCCCTTGTTGATGTAATATACCGGGAACCAGCCCCCACCTATACTGCCCACCATGGTCAGGCTGTAGAGCACAACAAGTGGTAGAATAATTTCTGTACCTGTCATCCCATACTGGTCTTTCAGGTAAGCGGGCAGCCAAAACAAGAAGAACCACCAAACGCCATCTGTCAGGAATTTACCAATAGAAAAAGCCCAGGTTTGTTTGTATTTGAAAAGACTTGACCATTTCACTTTTTTGCTGCTTGTTGCGGACTGCTGGGCAACCTCTGCAGCATCTGCATCAAGGATATATTCTCTCTCTGCTTGTCCCATTTTCTTTTGAAGATGGGGTGCATCATAGTACATGAACCAAAAAATCAACCACAAGAAACCGATGGCTCCAATCACAATAAATGCCATTTGCCATCCATAATTGGTGGCAATCCAGGGCACACTGAGGGGAGCAAGAATGGCTCCGATATTGGTTCCTGAGTTAAAAATTCCCGTGGCAAAAGACCTTTCTTTTTTGGGGAAATATTCAGCGGTTACCTTAATGGCTGCTGGAAAATTTCCTGCTTCCCCTACGGCCAAAACAGCTCTTGAAAAAATGAAACCCACAACGGAAACAGGAACTGCTGCCAATCCTATCCAGCCCAATGATGAAACCAATACTTCTCCGATAGGGATGGCCAATGCATGCACAATGGCACCAACTGACCAGAGGATGATGGCCCATGCATAACCTTTTTTGGTGCCCAGTTTATCGATGATTCTTCCTGCAAACAGGAGACAAACAGCATAAGTAAACTGGAAGGCAGAAGCAATGTTGGCATACTGGCTGTTGGTCCAACCAAACTCATCTTCCAGCATGGGCTTCAGCAAACTGAGTACCTGCCTGTCAAGATAATTGATTGTTGTTGCAAAGAAAAGCAATGAACAAATGGTCCACCTGTAGCCTCCTGGTTTGGTTGTTGATGACATAATCGTTGGGTTGTTGTCAGTTATGGTTTCCAATTAAAATAATTGACATTGTTGTTGTAACAGATGTCCTGTACCATCTTTCCCAGCCATTCGATGTCGTTGGGCAATTCACCCTCTTCCACTTCTGCGCCAATCAGATCACACAGTATTCTTCTGAAATACTCATGTCTTGGGAAAGATAAGAAACTTCTGGAATCTGTGAGCATTCCAACGAAACGACTTAAGAGTCCCATGTTGCTGAGGGCATTCAATTGTTTGATGATGCCATCTTTTTGATCAAGGAACCACCACCCTGACCCAAATTGAATTTTTCCAGGAAAGCTTCCATCATTAAAGTTGCCAACCATGGTGGCCAGCACCTCATTGTCGGCAGGGTTTAGGTTGTAGAGGATGGTCTTGGTCAGCTTATTCCTTGTATCCAGTCCGTTCAAGAATGTAGACAGGGCCTTGCCCTGATCAAAGGTGCCGATAGAGTCCCAGCCTGTATCAGGGCCCAGCTGGTTGAGCATTCTTGTATTGTTGTTACGGAGTGCGCCAAGATGGAACTGCTGTACCCAGCCTTTTTCATGGTCCCACGCTGCAAAATGCACTAGCATCGCAGATTTGAATTGTCGCTGGCATGTAAGACAAAGTGTTTCACCCTTGAGCAAGCGTTCAAATATGATGATAATTTCTTCAGCAGTATGCTCATCTGCATAGATCTCTTCCAGTCCATGGTCTGACACCCTGCAACCCATTTGTGCAAAGAAATCATGCCGGCGTTTGAGGGCCATGAGATAATCCTCAAAGGTATGAACCTGCATGCCGGCAGCAGCCTCTACTTTTTTTACATACTGCAGAAAGGATTCGGTATTGCCCACATTCATGGCCATGTCTGGCCTGAAAGC
>CAILKQ010000082.1 GCA_903834825.1 uncultured bacterium
CAGTGTATTGGTTCCAGGCGAAGTCAAAAAACTTTTCGTCATTGGCATATTGCTGCGTAATTTGTAGCCGATGAACATGCCCAATACTACGGCAATTGAAAATAGGATGGGAGTAGCTGCGTTGATTTTCCTGTTGCTCATGTTGTTCTTTCAATTGTAATTGTGCAAAGTTCTTGAATTAACCTGAATTATGGATGGATTAAAACTGATAGCGGATAGTGGAGCAACGAAAACGGAATGGAGACTGGTAGGCAAGGGAAGTTTCAAGTCCTTTTTTACCGTTGGCCTCAGTCCTTACCACATGGACCGTTCACTGATCCGCGAAACCCTCTTGAAAGCATTCCCCAAAAGCCTATTGATGAAAGAAATTGTTTCCATTTATTATTATGGAACAGGCTGCAAAACCAAGGCCAATGCCAATATTGTCAAAAAAGCCCTTGAAGATATATTTCCCGAAACAGCTGTTCATGTAACCCATGACCTCATGGGCGCTGCTATTGCCACCTGCGGCAACAAGCCTGGCATTGCTAACATCCTCGGTACAGGATCGAATTCCTGTTCTTTTGATGGAAAAAAAATCCTCCACAATTCTCCTGGCCTTGGCTATATTTTAGGGGATGAGGGAAGTGGTGCCTACCTGGGCCGCAAGGTGGTGCAGCATTTCCTATACGGCACCTTTGATGCCCCATTGATGAAATCATTCAAAGCCCATTTCAAGACCGATAAAAACGAGATCCTCCAGAAGGTTTACAAGGAGCCTTTTGCCAACCGCTACCTTGCCAGCTTTGCGCTATTCCTGTCCATGCACAGGGGGCATTTCATCATCGAAAACATCATCGAAGATGGCCTGAGGGATTTCTTTGAACAGCACCTGGGTTCATATCCACAGCGGTTTACTGTTCCGATTCATTTTGTGGGCAGTATTGCTTTTTATTTCAAGGATAAAATTGCCGAACTTTGCAATGACTTCGGATTCAAGTTGGGAGGTATCATCAAACAACCCATGGATGGATTGGTGGCCTATCACAAAAAACATTAAGGCAATACGATGAACGGTAGAACGACAGAGCAGGATTCACATTATAGGCATTTGGAAAAAATGACTGTTCTTGAATTGCTCGAAAATATCAATACAGAAGACAAGCGTGTTCCCGAAGCCGTTGCCAATTCCATCCCACAGATCAAAGCCTTGGTAGAAGCAACCGCAGACCGCATGTTGGCAGGCGGAAGGTTATTTTATATTGGGGCCGGAACCAGCGGCAGGCTGGGGGTGGTAGATGCTTCTGAATGCCCTCCAACCTTTGGCGTTCCGCACGAACTCGTGGTGGGCATCATTGCAGGTGGAAAAGACGCCATGTTCAATGCCGTTGAATTTGCGGAAGACAGCAAGGATCAGGCCTGGAAAGACCTTTCAGCTTTCGGCATCAACGAAAAAGATACCGTCATAGGCATTGCAGCCAGTGGCACAACCCCTTATGTGATTGGCGGTTTGAAAGCCTGCCGCGCCAACAATATCCTCACAGGCTCCATCTCCTGCAATGCGCATTCCCCAGTTTCTGAGGCTGCAGACCATGCCATTGAGGTTGTGGTTGGGCCAGAATTTGTTACCGGCAGCACCAGGATGAAAAGCGGCACGGCGCAGAAGCTGGTCCTTAACATGATTTCCACTTCACTGATGATACAATTGGGCAGGGTAGAAGACAACAAGATGGTCAACATGCAGCTCACCAATGACAAGCTGATCGACAGGGGTGTAAAGATGCTGATGGAGAAAATATCCATTGCGTCTTACGAAGCAGCAAAGGATTTGTTGATCAAACACGGGTCAGTGAAAAAAGCGATGGAATCCATCCGTTGATAGCCTGTGCATGAAATAGAACCATATTACAATTGGCGACACCTGTATACCGCAGAAGAGGATTCAAAATCGCCATTTTTTGGAAGGGAATATTCCGAGTTTCACTATTCACAAACCATCTATAATTTTTATATCCATCCACAGTGGGATGATATTGGCTCACCCACATTGTACATCAAGGTTCTTTTTACTGATTACGAGATGGGATACACCATCATTGAAATGATCGGAGAATGGAACGATGCCATTGAAAACGACATCATGACCTTCAAGAGAGATGTTATTGATATCATGATTGCACAAGGCATCAACAAATACATCCTTGTTGCAGAGAACGTGCTCAATTTTCACAGCAGCGACGATTGTTATTATGAAGAATGGATGGAAGACATTGAAGAAGAAGGGGGATGGGTATCAATTATAGGTCTGCCCGAACAATCCAGGTATGATTTCACCAGGGCCCACATTGACCGGTATGTCCAGCTGATTGATTTGCCAGACTGGCGTCCTTTTACTCCCGGAAATTTGTTTACCAAAGTGGACAATTTACTGTTGAGAAGGTTGAACAACTGATCAGAAAACGTTTTCGTAATCCTTTTTAATTTATTGGTTTTATGCGCATAATACGCCAAACATTGTACCATATTCAGCGTTTGTGATGTAACTTTGCGGCAATTCAAATCAGAGAAATTTTCATCTATGAACTGGAGTCTATTGTTTTCATCTTCCATCGGCAAAAAGATTGTCATGGCGCTCACCGGAATTTTTCTGGTGGTTTTTCTTGTTGTGCATTGTTACGTGAATGCAAACATTTTCTTTGCCAATGCCGAAGAGAATTTCAACCGTGCTGCCCATTTCATGGGAACCAATATGTTGATCCGCATTACTGAGATAGGCCTGTTTGCCGGCTTTATCCTGCACATTGTTCAGGGCTACAAGCTGGAGTTGCAGAACATGGGAAGCAGAAAAACACGCTATGCCGTTAGAGCAGGCAACAAAACTTCCAAATGGTATTCAAGGTCTATGGCTATTTTGGGTACCCTGATTTTGTTGTTTCTCATCATCCATCTTGCCCATTTCTGGGTTCCTTCAAGGTTTGGAGGGTTGGAAGAAGTCTACTATGATGGAGAAAAATTCCACAACCTCTACTTGGAAATGAAAAATATTTTTGCTGCCCCCTGGGTGGTGATTGTTTATGTTTTGGGATGCATTTCACTGTCATGGCATTTGCTGCATGGCGTTCAAAGTGCAGCACAAACCCTCGGCTGGACGAACAAGAACTTTTTCCCCGTGATCAAGAACATTGGAATTGTCTTTTCTATACTCATCCCATTGATTTTTGCACTGATGCCGCTGGCCCTGTATTTCGGCCTTCAGCTTGATTTGGAAAACATCACATTGCTATTCTAAACATTTCAATAAATCAACATACCATGCTTGATGCTAAAATTCCTGCCGGAAAACTTGATGAAAAATGGACCAAATACAAGGGTACCGTTAAACTCGTAAATCCGG
>CAILKQ010000083.1 GCA_903834825.1 uncultured bacterium
AAACAGCCTTCCCTTTTTCCAAGGCAGCCACTGCATATTCTTCATGAAACTTTGGGGGCGTCGCAATATAGACTGCATTGATGGCTGGATCATTGATCAATGCTGCCGCATCGCTGAACCAGCAAGGTACCTGATGCCTTGCGGCATAATCTGCAGCCTTCACTGCATCCCTGCGCATCACCGCATGCAAGCTGGATTGGGCCACTTTGTTGAATGCTGGTCCACTTTTTAGTTCGGTTACATTTCCGCAACCGATGATGCCCCATGAAATGGATTCCACTGTGTTCTGATGATTGTTCATAATTTTTCGGACCTTTTGATGGCTTTACCAAATGATGAAATTATGAAATTCCTGCTAGTCTTGTTGCTGATTCCCTTCTCTAACCCAACAAATGCCCAAGCCCTTGACCCGGAATTCAAGCTGGCTGCTGCGCAGGGCAAATTGGTCAATGAAGGTTTCAACCGGTGCATTGCCTATGTGAATGCATGGATGAAATATGCTGATACAACAACCGGACTGATCCCAAGAAACATCACCGATTCAAAAGATTTCTGGAATGCCTGGGATGCGGCGGCAGATAACTATCCCTTCATGGTGCTTACCTCGTCTATTTTGATGCCTGAGTTCTTTAAAGGCAAAGCCCTTGACATGTTAAAAACTGAACGGCAGCTTACCCCAAGGATCGGAAAACTTCCAGACACGTACTCGTTTTCAAAACAGGGTTTTAAAAATGAAACCATTGATACCAACCAACTCATCTTCGGTGCGGCAGAATACATGAAAGATGGGCTCATCCCCCTCACAGAGTGGCTGGGCAAAAGCCCCTGGAGCAATCGCATGCTGGAGATCCTGGACGACCTTCCCCTGCTCACCAGGGTTGCCAAAAACATCAATGGAAACTGGTATGGCAGCAGCGCAACAGTAGAAGTGAACGGAGATTTATTGCAGGTGCTCTCCCGCATGTATTGGTTCACCGGAAAAAGAAAATACCTTGATTGGGCAGTAGAGATTGCAGACAATTACCTGAACGAAAAACAGTTGCCAACAAGGGCCTTGGACCACCTGCGCATCCGTGATCATGGCTGTGAAATCATTTCCGGACTCTGTGAAGCCTATATAGCTGCTTACTATGCGATGCCTGAAAAAAGAAACCAGTGGAAGCCTTATGTTCATGAAATGCTGGACCGCATTCTTGAAATAGGAAGAAATGAAGATGGATTGTTTTATGATGAAGTCAATCCACAAAATGGCAAGATTCTTTCTGCAAGATTGGCCGACAATTTTGGCTATACCTTCAATGCCTACTGGTTCATTTCCAAGATTGATTCAACACCCGCCTACAAGAATGCAGTGATCAAGGCCCTCTCATCCCTCAACCAAAAATACAGGAACCACAATTGGGAGAGCGGCAGTGCGGATGGATATGCAGATGCCATCGAAGGCACCTTGAACCTCTACAACCGAGAACCCATCGCATCTGTGAGAGAATGGCTTGACAGTGAAATCAAAGTCATGTGGGCCATGCAAAAGCCCGACGGCATGATTGAGGGATGGCATGGGGATGGTAATTTTGCCCGTACTTCCATCATGTATTGTCTTTGGAAAACTCAGGGCATTGTTCCTTTGGAATGGGACAGCCAACTATCGATTGGCGCTGTACAAACTTCCAAAGGTGTGAAAATTGCCGTTTCGTCACCCGTTGGATGGAAAGGGAAATTGAAGTTTGATGTAGCCAGGCATTCCACCATGATGCATTATCCTGCAGATTATCCCAGGATCAACCAATACCAGGAATGGTTTGTGGTTGATGATAATCTGTTGTATGAATTGCACAATGTATACCGCGGAACAGTAAACAAAATCAAAGGCCGCTTGCTTACAAAAGGATTGTATGTTGAAGTGAAGGCTGGAGAAACTGTTTTCCTTGAAATTAGCAGCCACTAGCATGGCGTAAGATCAGCCCTTTTTATTATCTTTTCATATCATTTTGATCAAGCCCAGAAACATATGCAAAACAGCAACACCAGAAGAAACTTTCTCAAAAACAGCGCAGCCCTGTTTGCCCTTTCTTCGATCAAGGCATCAGGATTGGAAGGATTTTCACTTGGGCCTGTAAGAAGGGTTGCCCTGATTGGCACGGGATGGTATGGCAAAAGCGATTTGTTCAGGCTGATGCAAGTAGCGCCCACAACCGTGGTGGGGCTCTGCGATGTAGACAAAAATCAATTGCAGGGAGCCGCTTCCTTGATTGCAGGAAGGTCAGCATCCAATGCCAATATTCCGCTTTATGGAGATTACCGCAAGATGCTGGCAGAACAAAAACCAGAGATCGTACTCATTGGATCTCCAGACCATTGGCATGCGCTACAAGCGATTGAATCGATCAAATCCGGCGCACATGTCTATCTCCAAAAACCCATCAGTGTTGATGTACTGGAAGGGGAAGCCATCCTTGCTGCTGCAAGAAAATACAACAGAACGGTACAGGTAGGGACACAAAGAAGGAGCACCCCCCACCTGATGGAAGCAAAGAAAAATATTGTGGATGCAGGCCTCCTGGGCAAGGTCCATCACGTAGAAATGTGCTGCTATTACCACATGCGCAGCAGCAACAATCCGTCCGTTCAGCCGGTCCCAGATTTTTTGGATTACGAAATGTGGACAGGCCCAGCACCGTTCAGGCCTTATGATGGACTGCCCCATCGCCGCTGGTGGCGTGCCTTCATGGAATACGGCAATGGGATCATGGGCGACATGTGCATCCACATGTTTGATACTGTAAGGTGGATGCTAGACCTGGGCTGGCCCAACAAGATCAGCTCAACTGGCGGCATCTATGGCAGCAATCCAGGAAAAAGCAATATTGCGGATTCACAGACAGCCATATTTGAATACGAGAACTTGAATTGCGTTTGGCAACACCGCAGTTGGGGAACCGCAGCAGATCCTGAGTATCCCTGGTCTTTCAAAATTTATGGTGAAAATGGAACCCTTTGTGGCAGCACCCTGAAATATGATTTCATACCGTCAGGGAAAGGAGAAAAGATTCACCGCGATGTTGTGCTTGAAAAAGAAAAATATCCTGAAGACCTGACAGAAAAAGACATTGAGTTGTTTGCCGCTCCTGCAACCCGTGAGCACATGAGAAATTTTCTTGCTTCCATCGACAACAATACCAGACCAGTGGCAGACATTGAAGAAGGCCATATTTCAACGGCTTCCTGCATCCTTGCCAATGTTTCCATGAAACTCCAAAGGCCACTGGTGTATGATCCTGTCAAACGGATTGTCAAGAATGATCGCGAGGCTACAGCACTGCTGAAAAGGGATTATCGGTCACCTTGGAAACACCCCCACCATCTTTTGTCTTAAGGCCCATACATGACCATTTATCACCGTACTGAATATCCGGAGCAGATGACCCCTGCGGATTTCGATCGCTACCTGGCGACGGGATGGTACCGCATGCGCCAACATGTTTTCACCTGCTCACACCTGTTTGATTTTAATGATGAAAGCGAACTCACAGGCCTGCGCAGGGTTTGGTGGATGCGGTTTTCCATCAACCGCATCCTTCAACATTCCTCCCACCAGAAATTGAAAAAAAGAAACAATGGATTTCAGGTGGTGATGGGCCCGCATGAAACAATCAGTACAGCAGAAGAGCATTTGTATAGTACTTACCGCGGGTCAATCGATTTTGATGGATATCCCACGCTGCAAAATGCACTGCTTGACCATGTAGCAGATGCAACCATTTACAACAGCCATTCCATTGCTGTGTACGATGGAGAAAAACTGATTGCCCTCGGCATTTTTGATTTGGGTGAAAAATCAGCTTCTTCTCAGATCCATTGCTATGATCCTGCATACGCGTCTTATAGCCTGGGGAAATACCTGATCTTACTCACCCTTGATCACCTGAGATCCCTGGGGCATGACTGGTACTATCCGGGCTATGTTTTTGCAGGAAACCCAAAAATGAACTACAAACTTTTTGCCGGAAAAGAAGCTGCCGAATATTTTGATCCTGAAACTGGAGAATGGCAGGCCTTTGTTGAGGAATTGCTGGATGATGAGCCCTACAATGAAGAACTCATCCGCCTGGTCAGTGAAAAAATGTTTGGCAAAAAAGGGCCTAAGGCTTAGCCATGGCTGTTCAGTATTTCCTTGACCCGCTGAAGGTTCTTGTATTCCAGCGTAGATGCTGTCATGGAATTGATGCTCTCCAACAAAAGTTCCCGTTTCGATTGTTCTTCCCAAACCAATGACAGCGGATGCATGTCTACCTTCACAAAAAACAGGCAACAATCGCCCGCCATGCCCACCGTTGTCTGTGTTTCTGTCCTGAAATAAAGATCACCAATGCCTTTTGCAACAGGCCGTTGGTAGGCAGGATGCTGGCTCAAACCCGGCAAGGATGTAACCGTCCAGACATGCCTCCTGAACATGGCACCATCCTTTGAAATGATGCCTGCCACTTTCTCGCTGGACGCCCTGAGGTTGTCGCCATCCGCCACAGGCAGGTGCAATCCAAAAAATGATTCACCCAATTTCCGGGCAGGAACAAATCCACTGGGAAAGCAAAAACAAATGGAAACCAGGTTGCCTTTGTGAAGAATGGCAAGATCCTCCTCGCAGGCCAATGCAATGGACCTGATGTCTGTAGCATTGTTCAAGCCACAATATCTTCCCATCATGTGTACCAAAGGAAGGGCATCTTCTGCTGTAGCCGTAAGGTCATGTCCGATGGTATCCAATTCATGCTTTTTCTGCAAGAGATACAATGGGTCTGGATGCCTGTTGAACGCATCCCCACTGTATTTGACAATGTCTGCTGAAACGGTATATGGAGCCTTTATAGGAAAAAACATGCAAAATAATCTTGCTCAAATGTACAACATCCATCCGGCCTTGAAAACCAACAGGCACCAATGCTAAAATTTCAATGCCATCCCAACCCTGACCACCTGGGTTTCATAATAGTCTGTACTCACATAACCAAACCCATTGCCCTGGATGGTTTTCCTGATGTTCATGGTATTCAGCAGATCGGTAGCATTGAAAAACAGTTCGCCCCTTCCTTTCATCATTGGTTTTTTTAAGCCCAGGTCCAAAGAAAACCTGCTGCCGATTTCACCCTGCGGAATTATGTCTGGCGCAAGATAGACCATTGTCAGTTGGGCCTCTGTGCCATTGGCAAACCTCAGCTGCTGATTGAGCTTCAGGTTCCAAGAAAATTTTCGTTGCAAACCAGCGCTGAAAAGGCTTTTTACAGGATACAAATTAACCACTGAAAATGCATCAATGGTGTTTTGATAAAGATTCATGTTGATGTCAAACGAATATACCTTGCGCATTTTCTGGGAAAATTGAAGGTCAAGACCCGATGCAAAACTCTTCCCTGCATTTTGAAATACTGCATAGATGAGGTTATTCCCAGGGGCAATGGTAGAAATTCTGTTGATGGTGCCATTGGCCATTTTTTGATAAATAGCGCCATAGAAACTACCCGCCGGCCAAGTACTCCTAAAGCCCAGCTCAAGGGTATTGGTGAACTGCGGCCGAAGACCCGGATTGCCTACTTTAATGATTTCAGCATCATCATACTTAGGAAAAATTCTGATGTCCACTTCATTGGGCCTGTCCAACCGTCTGTTATAATATACACTCAGCTTGTTTTTCCCATCAAGTTTATATCCCATCCGCAAAGAAGGAAAAGGCTGCAGATAATGATAGCCATCTGTTGTGTATGTATTGTGGTTGGGGTTGACCTCATATTGCAAGTCAAGGTATTCAGCCCGAAGACCAAGCTCCGTCTCGATTTTCTCTGTTTCATAGACGTAGTTGACATAGGCAGCAGGGATGAGTTCTCTGTAGTTGGCCCAGCCCCCGGCATTGGCGTCAATGGCAGAATACTGACCTGGGAAAAACTGCATGTTGGTGGGGATAGAACGGTGCCTGAATTTTATGCCGGTTTCAATTCTTCCACTGGCCAATGGTTTGGTATAATCAAGGTTGATGTCTGATACCTGCTCGTCTGAAAGCAATTTGAAGGCATCCTTTGATGTGTAGGCGGGAAGGATATTGTCAAAGAAATATTTTTCATCCTCGCGGTGAAAGGTATAGTTGTACCCAACTGTCAACTGATGACCCGGTTGCGAAAATTTATGCTGGTAATTGATGGTTGCCATCACAGTTGTTTTCAGTTCATCTTCCAGAAACTGCCACAACCGCAATCGTTGGTTGAGGCCTGCATTGAAAAAAGGTTGGTCCCCGCGATCAATGATTTTTTCGGTTCCAAACATGCCTGAAATGCTGAGCAGATCATTGTCTCCAATGGTTTGGTCTACACCCAATCGAAAGTTGGTAAAAGCTGTATTCCTGTTGCGCTTGGTTTGTTGTCTGACAATATTCCCATTGCCGTAGTTGCGGTCTACAAATTCGTTTTTGTTGAGGGTCTCCGTATAGAGATAATCGCCCTGAAAAAACAGGTTGGTATTGTTTTTCCTGTAATTCAATGACAAGGATGGATTAAGCTTTGGGGTTGCCTTGTATTGTGGCCTGATCTGCGGAAGGTTGGCTTTCTTTTCCCATAAGGCACCAAGGCCACCCGCCATGCCAAGCTTTCCATTGAAACCCTCTTTCTTGCTCTTCTTGTACACCAGGTTGATGATGCCTGCATTGCCATTTGCATCATATTTTGAAGAAGGGTTGTTGATGATCTCTATTTTCTCCAAGGCCGATGCGGGTATATTGTCCAGCCCCGTTTGGTTCCCAAAACCTGTGAGTGCTGTCTGCTTGCCATCCACCAGCACCATCACTTTATCACTTCCCCTGAGCAACAACTTTCCATCTTGTATTGTAACACCGGGCAGGTTCTTCATCACCTGCATGACAGAACCCCCTGCCTGGGCAATCCCATCACTGACATTAAACGTGAATTTGTTCATCTGGTCATTCACTCCGGTTGGCTGCGATGAAACAATGATCTCGTTCAAGGTTGTTGCCTTGGGCTCCAAGGGAATAGGTTTGAGTTCAAGAAACTGACTGAGATTACCGATGAAAACTGATTGCCTCATGGGGAAATATCCCACCAATGAAATGTCAAGAAAGTATCTGCTAGGAAGAATGCCTGAAAACCTGAATCGACCTTGCTCATCCGTGATCGTGCCGGCAACAAGGATACTGTCTGCCGACCTTTTCAATAGAACATTGGCAAACCCCAACGGCAACTGTGTAGCCTTGGCTTGCACCATGCCTGATACAGATACAAGGTTTTGTGCATGGGCTAATGATGCGTGCAAAAAGAGTACAAGGAGCAACAAATAAAATCTATCCTTCATCAAGTGGTTATTGGCACTAAATGTACGCAAGCGCAGTGCAGTTTGACCACTACTTGCATAATTTATTGCTCAATCAACTAATCTTCCTCTGTAGGCTTGATGAACGCCGCCCTTACAGGAGAAGGTGCAGGCTTACCCTTCAACCCTTGCCAAAGAATTTCATTCAGGATCAAGTCGGGCACCCGGTCTTCAGTGCTCCAATCAAATTTTGCTGAAAGTTTGGCTGCTGTTGTTTTTCCTGCATTTGTTTCGCCAAGGTTGATGTTTGATTTGAGATGGTTGAACGGAGTGAAGTCGGGCTTGTTGGTAAAACACCTCCACATGGGCGTTGCCGCCGCATCAAATTGGGTCATAGGAGGCAATCCTAAAATCAATTCCATGGTGCGCAACATGCCAGAGGTTGTGTACATGGTATGGTCAACATATTTTCGCTTTACGTATGGTCCAACAACATAGGCAGTGCTTCTGTGTGCATCCACATGATCCGGACCGTTCTGCGCATCATCTTCCAAAATGAATACCACTGATTCTTTCCAAACCGGGCTCTTGCTCAAATGATCGATCAACATGCCCACAGCAAGGTCATTGTCGGCCACATGCGCATAGGGAGAGGGCCTGTCTGCACGCATCCCTTCGGTATGGTCATTGCCGAGGCGGATGGTGGAAAAACGGGGAACATTGTTCAGCGCAACCAAAGAATCAAAATCATGTTTCCACTGGTGAAAACGGATGGTGTCCATGGTTTTGAGACCATAGGGTGCAAAAACCGCCGCATGATCTTTCAATGACTCCAACCTTGGCTTTGTGCCAAAATCATCTGCCACGAACTCTCCATACGAACGGTAGCTTATGTTATTTTTGGCACAGAGGTCCCAAATAAAACCATCCTTGTTGTTGCCGATTTTCAGTAGTCCAGAGGTGCCATGTGTGCCCCCTTTGCCGCCGTAAGAAGCTGGCCAGTTCTTTTCAACATAATCATTTGCGTATGCGCCCATGCTCCAGTTGTGTCCATCTGCACTCACTTCTGCATCAACATAAAAATTATCCAGCAGCACATAGTCTTTTACAATCTTGTGCTGATTGGGTGTTACGTGTTCACCAAAAAGCAGCAGGCTTGTATCGCCATTCCCTCCTTTTACATCACTCAAGACCTGGTCATAGGTCCTGTTTTCTTTGATGATATAAAAAACATGTTTGATGGGTGATGCAGCACCAACTTTCATCGGAATGGGATTACCAGGCTGACCTTCAGCATTTAACTCCTTTGATTTTGTATAGGGTGCGTTCTGGTATACCGCTTTGGTATAAATGGCCAGCTGCTCTTCAGAAGGCTTTTTGATGATGCTGAGTGTTCCCTTGAACAATGAACCGATGTACTCAACAGAAGCCGGTTTTGTACTATCCCCCAAATGACTTAGCACAACCTGCTTTTTGTTGACAGGATTGGGACCGTTGGGATTGGCAAAAGAGCTGAGCCCCTTTCCATTGGTCACATAAATATTTTCTCCAATTACTTTTATGTTGGTTGGATACCAACCTACTGGAATAAATCCTTTTGATTTGCTTTCAGATTGTTCAGAAACATCAAAAACTGCCAGACAATTGTTGTCTGCGTTGGCAACATACAGCGTGTTCTCGTCTTCACTCAGTGCAATGCCATTGCTGGTTGATCCGCTTGGAGATTCCGGATACAATGATGCCATAAGGGTTTCAACAACTTTTCTTGTTTTTGTATCGATAACAGAGATGGAATTATCCTGGGAATTGGCCACATAGAGCAGTCCGCCATTTTTGGTCAGGAGCAATTCATTCGGATGATCACCAACAGGGATCGATTCAGTAATCGTTTGAGAAGGAACGTCATACACCAGTACTTTTTTATCGCCCCAGAGGCTGATGTACAAGGTATTCCTGTCTTTGGAAAGTTTACAGGCATAGGCTTCTGCGCCCAACATAACTTTGTTAAGTAATTTTTTGGATGCCAGGTCAAATACAAACAAACTCTTTCCTTCTTTGGAAACCACATACAATTTGTTGTTCACCCGCTCATCAACATCCAGGCCTGCCGTTCCGATGAGTGCTGGCCAGGGCATTCCAAGGATATATTGGTCCTGCAGCACAAGCTTATTGCCATTGATAGAGTACCTGTTGACCTGGTTGTCATGACCAGCAGACACATACAAGGATTGGTCATCATCGCCAAATGCCAGGCCATACCAGGCTTTACCGATCACAACGCTGTCCAGCTTTTTCCCAGACGCCACTTCAATCAATTCAATGGAATGGGTGCCAACGCCGTTGTTGGTAACAGCCATCAGTTTTCTATTGTTGCTGACCACCAGGTTCAATGGCAAATCGCCTAAACCAACCTGTTTCCCCACAGGAGTGATGGACCAACCGTTCGGAAGCATCACTCTTTTTTTGTTCAACTCCTGGGCTGTTTGCGCCATAGTGGCGGCTCCAAAAAGAATAGAAATAGCAGAAAAAAGAAAAAGTTTTACAAATGGTCTCATGGCAGGGGTTTTTGAAAATGATGGCATGTTGACGTATAGCTGTAAATTTACACCAAGCATGTAAACGCAATATTATTTTTATTCACCATGAAAAAGCAGCTCATCATAGCCATCGGATTGATTCTTCTGCCCTTTGCCTACGCCTTTTACCTCTATCCAACGCTGCCCTACAAGATTCCCATGCATTTTAACATGAATGGTGAAGTGGATGGCTGGGGGTCGAGGGAGGGTATTTATTTACTGCCCTCTATCATGGGATTTGTGAGCATCTTCGTTTTTTTGATGATGGCCAACATCAAAAAAATTGACCCAAAAAGATATGCAGGGGCTGATGAGAAGATCTATGCACAGTTAGGGCTTTTTACAGTAGGCTTTTTGTGTTGCTTGTCTTTGGTTATTCTTTATGGCACTTCACACATAGGCATTGAGATCAATAAACTGATCTTCCCCTTGTTGGGTTTTGCTTTTACCGGAATGGGCATCTACATGCCCAAACTCAAACAGAATTATTTGGCAGGATTCAAGCTGCCATGGACATTGGAAAATGAAGCGAACTGGGATGCCACACATGCGCTGGCCGGAAAAGTCTGGACGATCGGAGGAACCCTGCAAATGATCAGTGCGTTGCTGCTCAATGGGCCATCCATATTCATTGTATTCATGTCGATCACAGCCGTTATGGTCATCATTCCATCGGCATTCTCTTACAGGATGTTCAAACGGGGTAATACAACAACATAATTCCAAAAGAAAAAACCCCCGGCAAATGCTGGGGGTTTTCGTGGAGATGGACGGATTTGAACCGCCGACACACGGATTTTCAGTCCGATGCTCTACCAACTGAGCTACATCTCCTCGTAGCCAAATTAATTGGATTGCAAATATAATCCTTGGCGGGGAAATGGCAAAATCATTGCAAGAAAGAACAAAAAAAGACCGGAGACGTAATGCTCCGGTCTTTTTATTCGATCAAACGATCTGTATAGACTAGTTGTTGAAGATATACCTCACACCCAATTGGATCTGGTATACATCGTTCAAGGTTTTTGAATCTACGAAAGCATCCTGCAACAAAACAGTTGCACCATTCACAACCTGTGTAGCCAACCTGTAGATGGGCTCACCCGCTGCTGTACGGCCACGGTAGTTGAGTGGCTGTGGTGTTGTAGAAACATTGCCTACGCCCCATTTGTTGTTGATGAGGTTTCCGAAGTTGATGAAATCAGCCCTGAAACGGAAGGTATTGGCTTTCTTGTTCTTCCCCGTCTTTACAAAGAAATCTTGTTCAATGCTGAAGTCAAACCTTGTCAACCAAGGAGCCTGACCGCCATTGCGCTCTGCATAAGTACCCCTTCTGTTTTTCAGGTAAGGATTCGCTTCAATATAGTTGCTGAAGGCTGATGCCTGTGCTGCTGCCGTGAAAACAGTTGTACCAACAGTTTGATCCTGGAAGGCAAGGTTGTTGCCCGCTGCAGGTACATAAATCAGGTCATTGAATTGCCCGTCTCCATTCACATCAGAGCTGTAGGTATAAGATAATTTGTATCCGCTGGCAGAAACCATGCCCAAAGAGAAGGTGGTTGCGCCGCCAAAATTACCACCATAATTGAGCCTGTAGTTTACATAGCCCATGAAACGGTGGCGAAGATCGTTGTCAGAAAAACCTTCTCTGAGGTAGTTCATGCCATAAATGCTTGGTGTGCTGGCATTAACCGTACTGGCTACAGAAGAAAGATCCATTGCTTTTGCGTTGGTATAGGCCAAAATACCACCAAAATTCTTGGTCATTGGCTTTTCAAGCTTTGCAGTAAGCGAATAAGAATAACCCACATTGTTGTTGGTCAAAACAAAGGCATTGCCAATGCCAGGATTCAAGAAACGGGCAGTGTTTGCAGCACCACCAGAAAGGTCAAGGGCAGGATAGATGTCCCTTTTGTCGTTTCCTGTAAAAGTTGCCGAAGGCCTTTTCTGGTTCACGTCTTCATAATGAAGCATGTTGATGTTCTTGTTGTAGATCGCTTCCAATGTTCCAATCACACCCCAGCCCAATTTCTGGTCGATGGCGATATTGGTTTTCCAGATCTGTGGGAATTTCAGGTCTTGATCACCGTAGTTGATGTTGTACCCGCGAAGGCTGTTGATATCAGTAGTTGTAGGGGTATAACGGGTAGGATCCAAGGTGAAAGGATAGGCAGTTGCTGCTGAACCAGTCACGTTCACGAGGCCGATGTTAACTCCATTGTTTCCCAACTGGTTGCTGATCAACACATAAGGAAGACGGGAAAGAAACAAGCCTGATCCACCACGGATTTGTGTCTTCTTGTTGCCGTAAACATCCCAGTTAAAACCTACACGTGGAGATACATAAAACCTTGACTTGGGCATGCTTGCCGTATTGATGCTATAAGGCACGCCAGATGGCTCCCTGAAATTCAAACTGCTAACATAAGGATTGGCGTAATCAGTAGCTGTGTTGACGATGTTCAGATAATCCAAACGCGCACCATAGGTCATGCGGAAATTCTTGGTCATCTTCCACTCGTCTTGTCCATAAACAGTATAGAACTGGTTCTGGAAAGTCTGCCAAGGAAGTTTTCCGTCAGGCAGAAGGGTATAGCGGTAGTTGAATCGTGCAATGGGAACAGTTGAAGCAGCAAGGTTTGGATTGGCTTTGTAGGCCAATGCTGCTGCTTTGAAGTCTGCAATGCTGTTGAATACCCAAACGCCATTAGAACCATAGAAGAACAGGTTGTTCGACTTGAAGGATTCAAATGCAGCACCCAAGGTGATGGTATGGTTGCCACGGATCAGGGTGGTATTGTTGGTTAGGTTGAAGGTTGAATAGTTCAACTTGTTGTTGGGCGTGAATGGATCAAATCCCAAAGAAGTATAGGTGCTTCCGCCAACACCACTGAGGATGTCCACTGTAGGGAACATTGCGGTACGGTAAGCACGGTCTTCGATCTGCTTGTTATACGTAGCGATGAACTGGTTGGAAACCCTGTTCTTGAAGTTAGAGCTCAATTCCAATACTGCAGAACGGGTATTGTCCTGGATGATGTATCCGGTGTTCTGACCTGAAATGGCCAAAGCAGAGTTCTGCCTGTTGCCATTACCAGCGGTATTCCCTGAGTTACTGTTACTGATGGGCACATCACTTTGTGAGTTGTGGTGCGCGTACCTCAAAGAAAGCTTGTGGATATCATTGATGTTGTAATCAATACGGGCAAGTACTTTCTTGCTGAAAGACTCGTTGTTGAAATTGTCGATAGCACCGAGGTCGTAGTCAAAGTTGGACTTCATGAAGGTTTTCAGGTCATCAAGATCGGTAGCCGTTGTCCTGGAAACGTTACCCGTTGCACCGGGGCGGTTGGCTACCCAGCTCAAGGCAGGGTTGGTTCCATTGGTAAATTCACCGTTTACAAAAAAGAAAAGTTTGTCCTTGATGATGGGACCGCCAAAGCGAAAACCCTGGGTTTCAACATTGAAAGGTGTTTTGGGGATGTTGTCTGTTTTGCTGGCAACCTTGGTTCCTGCAAGATCCCTGCTGTTCCAAAAACGGAAAACAGAACCTGCAAATTCATTGGTACCACTGCGTGTTACGGCATTGATGGCAGCACCGGCAAAGCCTGACTGGCGGATATCATAAGGAGTGATGTTGATCTGAACCTCTTCCAAGGCATCCAAAGAAATGGCTGTGGAATTGGTACGACCACCTGCTTGTGCATCAGAACCAAGACCGAAACCGTTGTTGAAAACGGCACCATCAATGGTAAAGTTGTTGAAGCGGCTGTCTTGACCAGCAAATGAACGGCCATTGCTGTAGGCATTGTACTTGGTTACATCATTCAAATTTCTTCCGATGGTTGGGGTCAGGTTCAGCGCCTGCCTTCCAATGGTAACGCTGGTACCGTTGGCCCTTGAGTTGATGATCGGGTTTGGTGCAGCTTTTACAACGATGTTCTGCATGCTGACAGCATCGTTTTTAAGGGCTACGTCTACGTTGGCTGTATTACCCAGCGGAGCGAAAACGCCTTGCTCTTCGTAAGATTTGAAACCGCTGAACGTGATTTTAACCACATAAGGTCCACCCACACGCACGTTCAAGATGGTGAAAGCACCAGACTTGTTCGTTGTAGTGGAATACTTTGTTCCTGATGGCTGGTGAACGGCAACAATGGTAGCCCCATCGAGGAACTTGTTGTCATCGCCCTTTACTGATCCGGTAATGCTACTGCTGGTCACCTGTGCAAAGGAGGTTGAAGCAACCACCAGCACCAGAGCAAGCAATGAAATGATTTTTTTCATGATTTTTTATTTTGTTTTCTCAGCGCAAATTGTCCAAAAAATATTTTCAGTCCTTGTTTATTGCATCAAGGAATTGTAAAGGATTCAGCTACAGCTTGTTGGCTTTGTAAATTTTTACAAGACCATCGTTTTCACTGCTCACGACGACAAGGCTTTGGCCAATTGGGCTTTTTGATGCAGGGATAAACAGCAGTCCTTCGGGCGCATCGCCTGTTTTGAACATCTTGACAAATACAGGCTTGGTAGGGTCCGTGATGTCATATACCGCCACAGCATCAGTCCTTTCCAACCCTACAAAGGCTACCGTTTTGCTGCCAACCCTTCCGATTGTCACCGACTCAGGTTCTGCACCTTTGTCGTCACTTCTGCCATCATCATATACTCCCAACTCATTGGATTTAACATCCAGTTCATTCTTACTGTCCCAAACCAAAGCACCTGTGGATGCATTCCACACTGAAAAAGACCTGGCACCAAAACTATAAATTGCATCAAGGTCACCATCACCGTCCTTGTCGCCAAGGGTTGTGGTGATGTTCAACCTTCCCAGTTGGGCATCAGTCTTTAACAGAGCGCCTGTGGGGAAAGCAACAGGATCTAGCATAACCGTTCCCAGTCTTTTTATTTCAGTAAAACCGGCGTATTCCCTGGCGTCGCCTTCATTGGCGGTAAATAGATAAGTTTCCCCATTATAATAATGAGAAGCGATGGCATCTGGCATGTAGGTTCCAAAAACAGGTGCATTTTTGAATGCAACAGCGGCATCCTTGTCGCTCAAATCAAATGCATTGCCGGGAGCAGAATAATCTTTGAACCCAAGAGGCATTATTTTTTTGATGGTTGCAGAGAGGATATCAATTTCTGCAATGGCATTGTTTTCCTGCAACGTAACCCAGGCAGTTTTGGAATCATTGGAAACAGTAATGTACTCAGGCTCAATGTCATTGACGAAATTTTTGCCAGGTCCAAATACCCTGAAACCACCTGCAGACAATGCTGACAATTGGCTTGTAAATCCTGCAAAATCAAAGGTGGTTACGGTAAACTTGTTGTCTACGTTGATGATGGATACAGTGCCTGCGGGGTCTGTAGTGTACGCATCGTTAGGCTCTCCCTCATTGGCAGTAAGGATGAATTTTCCATCGGAACTAAATACCACATGGTCTGGAAGTGAGCCAACATTGATCGATGCAATCTCCTTGTATGTGCTGGTATTGAAAACCACAACCTTGCCAGGAGCCTGTTTGTTGGTAGACTCAATCGCTGCAGCCAACATGCCGTTCTTCACGTCAACACTGTTTACATATCCACCATAGGGCTGCATGCTGATGCTATTGATCAACTTGATACTGGCAGGATTGGCCATATCAATTACATCAATTTTGTTGGTCGTACCATTGTTTACAGCAAAAAGCCTGTTGGTGAGAGGATCAAACGTAGTGATCTCTGCAGCCCCAAGTCCTCCCAAATTGATGGATGCAATTTCCTGGTATGATGCCAGGTCTTCGTTCACGGTTTGCTCAAGGGGAAGTACAACGGTTTCCTTTTTGCAAGCAAAAAAGGCTGTTACAGAAAGTGCAAGGAATAATTTTCTCATGTAGTTTGATTTTGTGCTTGCGCGAATGTCTTTATTCAATTTTGCTTAAAAGTTTCTGCTGTGTTAAGGATTTGTTATTCAAATATGTTCATATTGTTAAGGGGCCGAGAGCTGATCAGAAAGAAAATATTCCAGTTTTAGTCAAAAGATTTTTAAATTGTAAAGCGTTAGCCTATGACAAAAAAGGATAAAC
Source organism: uncultured bacterium (assembly GCA_903834825.1). Lineage (GTDB taxonomy): Bacteria > Bacteroidota > Bacteroidia > Chitinophagales > Chitinophagaceae > Pollutibacter. The sequence continues at coordinate 15,959 of CAILKQ010000083.1, forward strand.
GCTAACTGATCATTTTTAACCGATAACAACCCATCAATGTCCAACACATTCGACGCAATTGTAGTAGGCTCAGGCATCTCCGGAGGCTGGGCGGCAAAAGAACTGACTGAACGTGGCCTCAAGACCATCCTCATCGAAAGAGGACGCAATGTGGAACATGTGAAGGATTATGTGGGAACAGAAAAAGACCCATGGGAATTGGAACACCGCGGTGGAAAAACCCAGGAAGACCGCACCAATTCGCCCATCCAGAGCAAATGCTATGCTTATGATGAGGTGTCGAAGAAGTTTTTTGTAAACGATCTTGAAAATCCATATACCCAGGTGAAGCCATTTGAGTGGATCCGTGGCAACCATGTGGGTGGAAGGTCTTTGATGTGGGGACGCCAATGCTACAGGCTGAGCGACCTCGACTTTGAAGCCAACGCCAAAGATGGCCATGGTGCAGACTGGCCCATCAGGTACAAAGACATGGCGCCATGGTACAGCTATGTTGAAAAATTTGCGGGCATCAGCGGTTCGCGCGATGGATTGTCGATGATTCCTGACGGAGAATTTCTTCCACCCATGGAAATGAACTGTGTGGAAAGGATGGTCAAGGAAAACCTCAAAACCAAAATGGGAAGGCCAATGATCATTGGTCGTGCCGCCAACCATACCGCCAAGATTGGCACCCGCGGACCTTGTCAGTTCCGCAACAAGTGCCAGCAAGGCTGTCCTTTTGGGGGCTATTTCAGCTCCAACTCGGCCACCCTTCCTGCAGCGGCAGCAACAGGCAACTTGACGATGCGCACCAATGCCATCACCATCGAGGTAATCTACGACAAGGAAACCAAGCGTGCCAAAGGCGTTGTGGTATTGGATACCGAAACAATGAAAACCGAAGAGTATTTCGCCAAGATTGTTTTCCTCAACGCTTCTACCCTTGGAACCACCCATATCCTCCTGAATTCCGTGTCTGATGCCTTCCCCAACGGGTTCGGCAACAGCAGCGAACAGGTAGGGCATAACCTGATGGACCACCACTACGGTGTTGGGGCTTCAGGCGATTTTGATGGATTCCAGGACCAGTATTTCTATGGAAAGAGGCCCAATGGCATCTATGTTCCACGCTTCCGCAACCTCGATGGCGGCTCCTCGGCCGGCTATGTGCGCGGATTTGGTTACCAGGGCGGTGCTTCAAGGGGACGCGCCAGTTCAGGCGAGATTGGCTTCGAACTCAAGGAAGCCGTTACCGAACCAGGCAACTGGGCGATGGGATGGGGCTCTTGGGGAGAACATCTTCCTTATTATGAGAACAAGGCAACGCTCAACAAGGATAAAAAAGACAAGTTTGGCTTGCCAACCCTCGATATGGACTGTGAGTTCAAGGAGAATGAAATGAAAATGAGGGTAGACATGAAAAACAGCGCAGTAGAAATGCTGGAAGCCGCTGGTATTAAGAATGTCAAAGCATACGATAACATGCCTGCACCAGGTTTCTGTATCCATGAAATGGGAACAGCACGCATGGGCAATGATCCAAAAACATCGGTCCTCAACAAGTGGAACCAGATGCATGATGTACAGAACGTCTTCATCACAGACGGATCTGCCATGGCCTCATCAGGCTGCCAGAACCCATCCGTCACGTACATGGCCCTCACTGCCCGCGCAGTTGACCATGCTGTGGGAGAGTTGAAGAAGGGGAACTTGTAAAACAGGTTGAAGAGGTTGAAGGGGTTGAAGTAGAATTAACCTCTAAATTTTCTTGATCCTGCTCAGCCACATGATCACCCCAGTAATCGGGAATGTTGTGCCAATCAGGCAAACCAGGAATCCAAGGATTTTGGTTGGCAGGCCAAAGATGGAGCTGGTGTGGATGGGCTTGAAACTGGCCCGTATTTGTTGACCGATGGGCCTGTCTCCAAAAGCAACCGTCTTCAGGTATGCTCCAGAATATTGATCATAATAATGGTTGTCAGTGGCGTTTTGATGGATGGCCGTTCTGCTCAGCATATTGACTCCAAATACGGATGTTGAGTCTTTGGGCAGGCTGATGTTGTAAAAAACAGCGTTGGGAAACCTTGTATAGGCATTTGCCAGCACATCATCAATGCCTGCTTTCCCCAAGGAATCAACAATCGTTGAGGTGGGTGGCTTGATGGGTTCCTTGGAAGAATTGGTGACCTTGTAAATGCCATCATTGAACCATTGGAAGCTCCATGCCAGCGCAGTGAAGGCGAAAATGAAAAGAAAAATGACGGTGTAAATGCCCAGCGCATGGTGAAAATCGTAGGCAAGCCTTTTCCAGTTGGCCTTCCACTTGATGGAGCTGTATTGTTTGAGCATAGCCCTGTTTTTGGGCCACCACAGGATCACCCCGGTGATCATGATGAACAAAAACAAAAGTGTGCTGGTTCCCATGATCAGCTTGCCAATGTCTGTACCCAGCAACCTGCGGTGCATGTCTTCCACAGTACTAAAAAAAGAATCTGCGTAACTGTACAATTCAACAACGCGACCAGTATAAGGATCTGCAAAAGCAGTTAATTTTTGGGGATCGGATTTGCCATCCTTGCCCGGCAGGGATACCGCTATTTCGAGGTTGCGGGACGGGTCGGAATGGATCTTGACGCCACTTACCTTGGCCTCGGGAAATTCCTTTTTGAGGTTGGCCAACACCGATCCAACAGGCAGTTGCAGCTCCCCCTGCTGCTGTACAAAATACCTGTCGTGGTAAATGGAATGCTGCAAATCCTCCTCAAAAACAAGGATGGATCCTGTGAAGCAGGCCATCATGATAAAAATACCAGAAACAAGGCTCAGGAAAAGGTGTATTGTGCGGAAAAAATTTTTCATTTGATTTCTTTAAAAGGGTATGAAGATAGTTAATACATTTATGAATGCAAATGACTGAAAATTTTATCTACGTGTTGGTTCCTCATTTGGAAACCGATGATGAAAACATCAGCTATTACTATGATTTTTCGCAGAGCATAGCAGAATACACCAAGTTGTTTGCCGCATGGAAAGTGGATTGGAAATGGCAACCCGTAACCATGAAAGACCAGGAGCAGGTCATCAACACCATCATCGAAGAAAGTAAAACATCAACCAAACTGACACTGGTATTGAATTTGTGCGATGGCGATGAGGTAAATGGTACACCAGGCATTGCTGTGGTAAGGATGCTCGAAAAAAATCGACTTGCTTACACCGGGGCAGAGGAATATTTTTACGGGATCACCACGTCCAAAGGACCCATGAAAAAAGCCTTTGATCATGCGGGTGTACCCAACGCAAAATGGGCCATGATCAGTTCCATGGACGATGCGAATGAAAGCCTTTTTGAACAATTGGGCAGCCCCATCATCCTCAAGCCCGCTGTCTCAGGAGGCAGCATGGGCGTAGGTGTCAGGAATGTAGTGTACAATTTGGAGGAGTTGAAAATCCAGCTGGAAAAAATGCTGGAAGGTTATCGGGGATGGAACCTTTCCATAGATGGCGTGATTGCAGAGGAATTCATCAATGGCAGGGAGTTCACCACCCTGATCACAGGATCGGCCCGGCATCCTGATCAGTGCAGGGTCTATGACCCTGTTGAAAGGGTTTTTCATCCATCCCTTCCAGCCCACGAAAAATTCCTTTCCTTTGACAGGCTTTGGGAAATCTATGAAGAGGAAGCCCCCATGCCAGCGGAAGAAAATTTTTACGACTACCATCCGGTAGACAAGGACCTTGCAGAAAAATTGCGTGCGCTTAGCATGCAGGCTTATGCCGCTGTCAATGGAACAGGCTATACCAGGATTGACCTGCGCATGGACCAGGAAACAGGAGCAATCAAGGTATTGGAAGTGAATGCCCAATGCGGACTCAGCGAAGATGAAGACTATACTTCCATAGGCGCCATCCTGCGCGTCAACGGAACAAGTTTCGGGGAAATGATGCTTGAAATTTTTCAGGATGCCTTCACCAGAAAATCAAAAAAATGGGATTAAAGGTTTGTGTGCTACAGCCAGATTATTCAACCACTGCGGTGGATTACCAGTACTATGATCCCATTCGGCAGCTCGCACCCTTGTTGCCTGACGCAACAGTGAATACGGTATTGCTCAACAAGCTGACCACCTACAAACAATTGCAGGCACTTAAACATGAGCAGTACGATATTTTTGTAAACCTCTGCGAAGGCTACCTCGAATGGGAAGTGCCTTCCGTTGATGTGATCCATTGCCTTGACCTGCTCAATCTCCCGTACACCGGCCCGACTGCAACGCTTTATGATCCGCCCAAAGAACTCATGAAATATGTTGCCTACTGTGAAGGCATTCAATCTCCAGCCTACCACCTCATCAGTTCTGCAGCCGCAGCAGCCGATCTTGCAGAAACAGCAAATTTTCCGCTGTTCATCAAACCCGCAAAAGCCGGAGACAGCCTGGGCATTGACCATGGCTCGTTGGTGAACAACCATAGCGAACTGATGGCAAAAGTGAATGATATCATTGCAGTCTATCCTGAGTTGTTGCTGGAAGAATACATTGCAGGCAGGGAGTTTACCGTGCTGGTGGTGGCCAATCCAGATGGCAGGTCCTGCAGGTCTTTCAAGCCTGTTGAATATGTTTTCCCGGAAGGATTTGCGTTCAAAACCTATGCCTTGAAAACCGCCGAACTCCACCCCGGCGCCAATATCCCCTGCAACGATCCTGCATTGGAAAAAGAACTCCGCGATGCAGCCGAAAAAATCTTCAATTGCTTTGGCGGCAAGGGATATTCAAGAATGGACTTCAGGGTGAAAGATGATAACAGTATCTATTTCCTTGAAGTGAATTTCACTTGCTCTGTTTTTTATACCGATGGATATGAAGGCTCGGCTGATTTTATTTTGCAATATGATGGGGTTGGACAAGCAGGCTTTCTGCAACAGATCATTGAAGAGGGAATGGCAAGGCATGCGCGCAAACAAAAGGCCTATGCCCTGCGCGGCAATTCCATTGCAGGTTTTGGCATCTATGCTTTGCGGCCCATCAAAAAAAACGAATGCCTTTACCAGGGAGAAGAGAGGGCCACAAGGGTGGTCACTAAAAAACATGTAGCAGCGCACTGGAACGAGGAAGAACAGATGAGGTTCAGGCAATATGCTTACCCACTTGGGGGCGATGCCTATGCATTTTGGGATGCCGAGCCCGGAGAATGGGCTCCCCAGAACCACAGCTGTGATGCCAATACAAGGATGGCAGGACTCAACATGATTGCCACCAAAGACATTGCAACAGGAGAAGAGCTCACCCTCGACTATGCCCTGTTTTTAGACAAGGAAATGGAACCCTTCCAGTGCCAATGTGGTTCCACCCAATGCAGGGGCATCATCAAGGGCATCTAAAAAAATACTTTGGTTTTCAGCAGAAAAACAACAAAATTATCATCAACGCAATGCAGAGACATCTACACGGGTGGGTGTTTCCTTTCCTGAAACAATTCCTTTTGAGCTCAGGGCGATGGCGCGGATGATGGCCGCCATGTTCTGCATGTCCAAGGTGCCAATTTCATCGGATGCTTTGTGGTAATTCGCCTCGCTGTCCATCTTGGATGTGGAAATGGTATGTGCCGGAACACCAAGCCTGGCAAGGGTTGCATTGTCTGAGCGGTAGAACAATTGTTGGGTTGGATAGGGATCTGGATGGAAGGTAAAGTCCGTTCCCTTGAGGTTGTTTTGCAATATTTCGCCCATGTTCGTTTTCTCAAAACCGGTGATATAGGCACTGTTCTTCCCCCACTTGCTTTCTGTTCCGATCATTTCAATGTTGAACATGGCCATCACCTGGGCAGGATCAAATTGTTTGGAAAAATAGGTTGCACCAAAACCGCCAATCTCTTCCGCAGTGAAGGCAGCGAAAACCAGGGTGCGCTCGTTGTTGTTGAGTTTCTTGAAATACTTGGCCAGCATGATCATGGCTGTAGTGCCTGCTGCATCATCATTGGCACCGTTGTAAATGGAATCATTGTTCTCCATTTTCTTGCTGTTGATGCCCAGGTGATCATAATGCCCTGAAAAGATCACGTATTCATTGGCCTTTGATTTACCCGGAATGATGCCCACCACATTGGACAAAGGCATTTCAGTTGTTTCCTGCTTCAATTCAACACTGAAAGATGAGGGTGCTTTGTCCACCAACAACATGATTACATTGGGCTGTGTTGAATACAACTGTGAACGCATCTGTGCAAACCTTCCAAACATATTGGCATGGGCGGTATCAACAAGTACTATTGTATTTTTCTTGGCGCCCAAGGCCTTTCTGGCCTCGGTGGGGAAATTCATTTTGGCGGTAATGGAAACCATTTCATACCCGGCATTGTTGTCTGCCATCAGCGATTTTGCAGGCGATACGATAATAGCTTTTTTTGCATCAAGCTCCACCCCATTGACCAGGATTTTCTGGGAGAAGGCTTTGGTGCGGACCATTGAAAACGATTGCAGGTAAGTATTTCCGTTGTTCCATTCTTGCAGTCCGATTTTCTCAAATTCGGAAGCAATGAAGTTGGCGGCCTTTTCAATACCAGGGGTGAAAGTTCTTCTCCCTTGCATATCATCCGCAGAAAGGGTACGCTCAATGCGTTCCGTTTCCTTTATGCTGATCACATTGAGGGCTTTTTGCGCGAAGCTTGCCGAAGAAATTACCAGAAGAAAAAAGGCTGAAAATGTTTTTTTCATGACGGGGATTAAAATGCTTTTAAAAATTTGGGATAATCCCTTGGCTTAATGATGGTTGCTTTCAGGAATTTCAGCGCCAAGATAAAATAAAAAAGGCAGATGGAATGACCATCTGCCTTTGAATACGGTATAGGTGAATATCAATAGCCAGGATTCTGCTTCAAATAGCCAGGAAGGTTGGATGCACCATCGATGGCTGTTTGGGGAATCGGGAAAACGCGCTTGTTCTTGTCTGTGCTGGCTTTCTCTGTCCAGGTTGATTCAAATTTTCCAAAACGAACCATGTCCGTTCTTCTTTGAAGTTCCCAGTACAATTCGAATCCACGCTCCCTGAAAAGCTGATCCAGGTTTACTGCGGTGAGGGCCCTGCCCACTCCGGTTGCAGTGCGGGATGTTCTTACTGCATTAACATCAGTAAGCGCGGCAGCAGCATCACCCTTGCGCAGCCTGGCTTCGGCACGCATCAGGTAAACATCACCCAAACGAACAATGGGAATATCTGCTTCGCCAAAATTTCTTCCACTGACTGATTTTTTTCCAAATTCGAATTTCAATACACGGAAACCAGTGGCATAATCACTGCCAACTGTTGTAAAATCAATTTTTTCTGTATGCAGTACTGGTGTTGTAGGCCTGTTCCTGGTGTTGTTGAACAACCTGCCCACCTTGAATTTGCCGTCAGGGCATTTTTCAAAAACACCGGCAGTCCTGATCAAACCATACTGCTGTCCACGCAAAATACCCCTGTCGATCCTGTAAGAAGCAGCATCATAGCAAGCTTGCTGTGTTACAGGGTCTACGGTAATGTTCTTTTGGTAAAACCTGGGGTCTGCAACAGCAGGATCTGTAGGACTATACGCATCTACCCAGGTCTTGTAAAAATCTGGAGTGATGCCAGGACCGTCGGTTCCGTTGGCGCCAGTAAAGGATGGCAAAGGAAACTGATCTCCTGAAAGGGAGAAATAGGCAAGCCTGTTATGACCATTCAGGTCTGCACGCTGGTCAACGGCAAAAACCAATTCCTTGTTGGTATTGTTTTCGTCATTGAATATTGCCCAGTAGTCAGGAGACAATGCATATTGGCCAGATGAGATGATTTTAGAGGTATACTCTATCACCTTATCCATGTCCTCATTTTTGAAAGTAAAGGTAGCAGCATAGCGATCGCGGTAAACTGCAGCATTCAGGTGAAGCTTGGCAAGCAATCCCCAAACGCCAGCCTTGGTGAGGCGGCCCGGGCCTGTGGTATTGTCCAGCAAAGGCTCCACTTCAAGCAATACCTTTTTGAGGTACTCCACTGCTTCTTCTCCACGGACAATTTTTGATGTAGCACCTGGATCTTCCTTAACAAAGATCACACCCCAAAGATCAAGCACCAGCATGTTATAAAATGCATACATGCCTTTGGCCTCTGCAATATATTTTGCGGCATTTGGATCTTTGCTGCCTTGTAGAGAACTGATGGCAGAAACAGCACGGGAAAGGCTTTGCGTCAATGGGTTCCAGGTATTTCTTACCGGCGCATTGTTGCTGGTGGTTTGGTGCCTGTGCAAGTCAAGGTAGATTCCATTATCACCCCAATCTGTTCCACCACGGTAAGGAAGAATGGCCTCGTCTGTGGTGATTTCCTGAAGGGCAAAAAGACCAGTATGGATAAAAATATTGGGCAATTGTGCATAGACCGGGGCAATGGTTCCGTCTGCAATCTGTTTTTCTGTCAAACCAGTAACAGATGACTCATCGAGAACAGTCTCCTTTAGCTTGGTACAGCTTTCTGTCATGGACAACAAGCCCAAAACAAAGAGCAGGGTTAATATTCTATTTTTCATATTGTTTATTTTAGAAAGTTAAGTTTAATCCGAAAATGATTGATTTGGCCTTGGGATAGCTAAGGCCATCAATTCCGTATGAAGAAACACCATTGATCGTCCTATCGGTGTTCACCTCAGGATCGTACCCATTGTACTTTGTGATCACAAAAAGATTCTGACCTGTTACAGAGAGGCGCAGTCCGGAAATCCACTTGCCCATTGCACTGGCGCGGGTATCAAAATTATACCCAAGGGCCATGTTGTTCAAACGTAAAAATGCTCCGTCTTTCAGGTACCTTGAACTGATGGGTGCCGAGTTGCTGATAGACTCTTTGGGAGACCCAACTGCCTCAGGGGTAGTGTTTACACTCTTCGATAAACGCAATTTATAGAAATAGGCATTCGCTGTATTGTCGTAAATCTTGTTCCCAGAAACACCGTTGAAATTGGCAACAAAATCGAATCCCTTGTAAGAGAAGTTTGCAAAGAAAGCATAAATCACTTTGGGAAGTGCAGTGCCCAATGCAAGCCTGTCCTTGTCTCCGCTGATGCCATCGCCATCAATGTCACGGAAGGTGCTGATACCATTGGCATCGAAACCTGTCCATTCTCTGAGAAAGAAAGTACCAATGGGCTGTCCATTGATATAGCCGTTGACAGTAGCCGAGGTCAAACCAGGCCCTGATGCACCACCCGATTGAATAACAGAGTAAGGAGAATTTTCAACAAGATTGCTGAGGAAAGCAACATTACCGCCAACCGTATATTTTATTCCGGATTTGGTCTTGTTCTTGTAAGCAAGATCAATTTCCAGACCCTCATTGGTGATTGTCATGTCTTCCACATTGGTCCAAAATGTACCTGCAGGCTGAACAGGATCTGCTGGAATCACTTCAAGCAGGATGTTGTTGGACAACTTCTTGAAATAATCGATTGATCCAGTAAGTGCGCCTTTCAGCAAGCCAAAGTCCAATCCCACATTGGTTTGGGTAGATACTTCCCACTGGATGTCTGGGTTGGCCAACCTTGAATAGGTAATCCCTGCGGGATAAGGGCCTGCAGCAGAAAGCGGATAACTGGTGGTACCTGAAACAGCTGATGTGAAAAGGGGTTGGGTTATTTTGGAAGGGATTTCCTGGTTACCCGTTTGTCCCCATCCAGCCCGAAGCTTAAGGTTGCTGAAGGGTGAGCCCTGCATAAAATCTTCTTCACTGATTCTCCATCCAAGAGAGAAAGACGGGAAATAACCGTACTTGTTGTTTTCACCAAATTTAGATGAGCCATCCATCCTGAAATTGGCTGTGGCAAGATATTTGTCCTTGTAAGAATAGTTGACACGAGAAAAGAAAGACTGCAACTCATTCAATACGGCATACCCATTCGGCCTGTTGTTGGCCAGTGTAAGCTCTTGCCCAATGCCCGGATTGTATAGCGGTTCAACCGGACCAACAGTAGGGCGGTTGATGCTCCATCCCCTGCCTTGTAGATATATTTCCTGGTAGGAATGTCCGGCCAATGCAGAGAAATTATGCTCCTTCACCTTAAAATTATAGGTCAGGTAGTTTTCAATCAGGGTATTCCTGTTGATGGTATTGTATGTTTCAAACCTTCCATCCCGCTGGGGCAGTACATTGGCAAGAGACTGTACATCCCTGGTAGCGGTAGAATTGTCTACACCAAGGTTGAGTTTGTACGTAAGGCCATCAAATAGTTTAATGGATGGTGAAATGCTTCCAATCACCCTGTTGATGGTGGTAACGTCTTTGTCCAACTTAAATGTCAGCAAAGGGTTGTTGAACAGCTGGTATGCTGCGATATTTCCCTGTGCATCATATGCTGAGTATGTAGGGTTGTTGCTGAGGGCATCTCCAATAACACCACCAATATTGGGGCGCTGTTGCTTGGTATTGTTGGCGCTCAGGTTTACATCTACAATCAGCCTGTCGTTCAAGAATTTTTGGGTTGCATTAAACCTTCCAGAATACCTTTTCAGGTCATTGGTTTTGATGATACCCTCCTGGTTTTGCAAACCAAAAGAAGCAAAATAGGTAAGCTTTTCAGCACCGCCGCTCATGGTAAGGTTGTGGTTCTGTGTAAGAGCAGTTCTGGTAATTTCTTTTTGCCAGTCGGTATTGCCACCCTTATCATCAAGGAGGCCTCCCACTTCAAGAACCTTTTTCCTGAACTCAGCTGCACTGTAAACAGGAAGTGCCCTTGTCAGTTCAGATACGCCCACGCTGCTGTTGTAATTCATCACAGAAGTACCGGATTTTCCTTTTTTGGTAGTGATGAGGATTACGCCATTTGCACCACGTGCTCCATAGATGGCAGTGGCGGATGCGTCTTTCAATACATCCATCGTTTCGATGTCTGCGGGGTTGATAAAGTTCAATGGATCACCACCACCTGTACTTGAATTGTCGAGCGGAAGTCCGTCAACCACAAAAAGCGGGGTACTTCCTGTACGCACACCGCCAGGCCCCCTGATGCTGATACCCTGAGCACCACCCGGTTCACCACTTGCAGAAGTTACATTGACACCAGCTACCTTGCCCTGCAACAATTGTTGCGGCGCATTGATGATTCCTTTATTGAACTCTTCAGCACCTACACTTTTTACAGCGCCGGTTACATCGCGTTTGCGTTGTGTGCCATAACCCACAACAACAACTTGGGTCAGGTCAGTTGAAACAGACTGAAGTGAAAAATCTACGCTGGTCCTGCTCCCAACCACCACTTCTTGGCCAACATAGCCTACAAATGAAACAACCAGTACGGCCTTTTCATTGGAAACGGAAATGGAATAATTCCCCATTCCATCAGTCAGCGCGCTTGATGAAGAGCCCTTGACGGCCACACTGGCACCAGCCAGCCCAGCCCCATTGGACCCATCGGTTACACGTCCTGTGATTGTCTTGTCGAAAGCTGAGGAAATTTTTCCTGTCTTCTCACGGGCAATGGATGCCTGCGAAAAAGAAAGGAAAAATCCGGTCAGCAGCATGCATGATAGCAGTCGTAAACATGCATGAAGCGAAATGCAATTTCTCATTTTTAAAATTTTACTTGAAAAAAATTAGGATAGCAAAGGTTAATTTCAGGCATTAGCTCCCCATTAACCAAATACTAAATTATGGTTAATATTTGAAAAAATGAGCTAGGGGGGCCTGTATGGAAATGACGGCGTCCAGCATCTGTAAAATGATAACCCTTAAATACATAACATGAAAAAATTGATTGTAGTCAGTTTACTGGGCCTTCTTGCCCATGGCGCCTCTGCCCAAATGAAGAGCTTTTTGGATGTGCCTTATATAGAGGTGTTCGGCAGTGCTGACACCCTGGTGACCCCCAATGAAATCTATATCAGCATTGTGATTGCCGAGGCCGATGTCAAAAACAAGATTTCCCTGGAGGAGCAGGAGCGTAAAATGTTGGCTGGCCTTAAAACCCTGGGGATCAATACTGAAAAGGAACTGACCACTTCAGACATGCAGAGCAATTTCAGGTATTATGTACTGAAGCAAAAAGACGTGATGAAGACCAAATCCTATACCCTGAAGGTGGGAGATGCCGTTTTGGCCACCCGCGTATTCATGAAACTGGAGGAACTGGGGATTGCCAATGCCAACCTTGATCGGGTGGGGCATTCTGAAATGCTCAAACTCAAAAATACCTGCAGAACCAATGCCGTTAAAAATGCCTTTGACAAGGCCAAGGCATTGACCAGCCCGATTGGGGCTTCAGTGGGTGCGCCTTTGCATATTGCTGACTTCAGCAATGATGGGGACGGCGCAACACAACCGGCCTCCCAAATCCGGATCAGGGGCATGTCTACACTCAATGAAGTCAAAGAAGAGTTGCCTCAAATAGACTTTGAAAAAATCAGGATCAGCATGAATGTGAGCGTCAAATTCATGTTGAAGTAGCATTTTATTTGCCTTTCTGCCGTATATTTGCCCTCCACTGCCCAGGTGGCGAACCTGCCTGCCGGCAGGCAGGACCTGTCTGCCGACAGGCAGGTTGGTAGACGCATGGAAAGTTTGAGTTCTTTTAAATTCAATGTTTACGCTATAAAAAGCAACAACAGAAACTATATTTACGTAGGGATGACCAATAACCTTGAAAGAAGGTTAAAGGAACATAACCAACGTGAAAACAGGTCGACCAAGGCTTATGCCCCCTTCACACTCATTTACTCTGAAGCATTTGATTCGAGATTAACTGCCAGAGCAAAAGAGAAATACCTGAAAAGTGGAGTAGGAAAAGCTTTTTTAAAAGGTTTGATTTGATTTTAATGCCCAGGTGGCGAAATTGGTAGACGCACTGTGTTCAGGTCGCAGCGTTCGCAAGGATGTGCTGGTTCGAATCCAGTCCTGGGCACTTCGTTAGATTTAAGCCGATTCTTTAAAGAATCGGCTTTTTTGTTTTCTGATGAATCGCCCGCCAGCAAAGGGATTGCCGCGAATAAACTGTTTACTCTAGAAGTTCGAACTACCCCTTTTTGTTTATTATACAGGATTCCCTCTGGGAATATCAACTTCTGTAGTTGCTGCTTACCCTCATATTTAGCTGTAACCCATGACTGGCTTATGTTTTCAGCAATTGTCAAACATTTTTCAACCGCATTATCAAAGTTCGAACTATTAAAAGCACTTGTATCAGATTCCTTACTTAATTCAACGATTTCTTCCTTGATCTGACCCGCATGTTTGATGTAGATTTCCTCACTAATCTGATCGTTAATAAACTTTTTTTCTACTTTTTCGAGCAGTGATTTTTTTTCTGCAATTTTCTTTTTCGCCTGGGTTGCATCTTTGCCAAGCTCTATTAGCTTTTCTTTAAGTTTTACTTTCAGCGTAGTTGCAATTTGACTTCTTAATGCGGGCTTACACTCATATCCACTGAGTAGCGTTACAAAAAGTTCATTGAGTTTATTGGCGCTAACATTCACTGGGTTTTGTCCAGCCTTAATTTTATAGTACCAATTCCCCTTTGTCTTGTATCCTGTAAATGGCATGAGACTTAGTTCATCTTTTGCAAAAGTTTTCAGAGGCAATTCATCATGACGGGATACTTTGGGTACCCCAGCAACGGGAACATCATTTAAGACATCCTGCACGGTCATAAAAGTTTTAATATCAATGAGAGGTGGATGTTGACCTTTGATCAACTTTCCTCCAACAAGTTTTCCTGTAACAAAGCCAGCACAAAATGGATTGGAGAAAACATAGCGAAAACTCTTTGCGGTTATCTCTACCCCTCGTTTGCGAAGGTATTCTATCACCTCTGCAAATTGGTACCTTTTTTCAGCTATCATCTGAAAACCCTTCTTAATCTGTTTGCCTTCATCTGTAATGATATACTCATGAAAACAAGCCCTGTGTTTTGGCTTTAGGTTCTTATAGCCAAGTGGTGTAGCATAGGGCCAATAACCCTTTAACATGACTTCGCGTGTATTGATGGTAGTGCGGTCACTTTTTAGGCGGTTATCAAAGTTATTGAGCATGTGAAAGAAATTCTCCTGCAATCTTCCAATTGCAGTTGATGTATCCAGATCTTGGGTAACTGATTTTACAGTTATACCTTCTTTACTAAGTTCTTCACTGAGATGAGATGCTGCAGCCCCAGTTCGGGAGAACCTGTCATAGTTAAATACAATAATTATGGAGATCAGCTTATTTTTCCTTACATATTCCAACATTCTATTGAACTCCTTGCGTCCATCATTTTTTGCACTCTCATAAGTCCCACCAAAATACTCCCTGATGGTTACTCCATTATTTTTTGCATAGGTATCACAGTATTTAAGCTGAACTTCCAAGCTTCCATTATTTTGAGCCTGCTCCTGACTACTTACCCGTGTATAGACAACTGCATCGCCACCCCGTTTTTTGGAAGGATCCTTATAGCGATTAAGGGTTAACTGTTCAAGAGCCGTTTGCATGTTTTCTTTTTTCATGGTGTATTTCGTTTTGCAGGTAGATGTCAATGATTATTTCTGAAAATAAATTAAGCTGTTCTTCCATGCTTAGATGTTCCGAAGTATTATTTTCTAAAATAATATTCGTTTCAGCGGTCGTGGTAAGAATGTTACCTAATGTTGACTTTTTTGATTTCCCTATTTTTCTTATCTGTTCATTGTGTTGTTGTAAATTTAATTGTTCATGAAATTTGATTTTCATTATTACCCAGTTGAGACTTCGCCATTTCAAATGGAAGAGGCCTTATAGAAAAACTGAGCCGTGGCAAACGGGTCATTATATAAATTTGGTTTCGGTTTTTGTAAATGATAGAGAGGTACCAGTTCTTGTCTTTAGTTGGATTCCTGAATAGTTTCGCAATCCCAGAATTCGCATTACTTCTTTTGCTTTGTCTCCATTGATAAGACCAGATTTGTCATATTCAATTTTTGACACCTTGCGAGCATCCCTATCATATGTAATAGTTACTTTCTCAACATTGTTGTTTCGCAGTTCTTTCACCAATCTCAGCTCATCTTCACTGAACAACTTTAGTTGATTGATAAATTCAGTTTTCTCTTCGTCATCAAAAAGATCTACAATGAAATGTGACAGGGGAATATAGATATGTGGCCTATCTCGATCAATATTTTCAAACCCCGATCCAAACATCCTATATGTCTCGTCAGGATATATAACCACTCCTGATTCTACACTATTATATATAGACTGAGATACTATTTGGTAGAAATAGCTGATTTCAGTTCTAAGATGTAAGCAAATAAACGGGTCATCAAGATTACGCTCACTAATTTCTAATTTTTTTTGTTCCTCTTCATTTAACTCTCGAATTTTTCTCAAGCTTTTGAAATAGGCAATATTATCTGTGAGTGTTTTTCTATTGAGATCTTCTTCATAAGCTTTCAGAAATTGGTCGTAGTATATCTTCTGCATTAGTTTTATGGAACAACCGAAGCCTCTCATCGATTCAAGTACTTTTAACCAGAGATACTCGATAAAACTAATTTCAGCCCACTTCCCTTCTTCTACAAAAGATATTAGACCATTCATTTTCCAGTAATGGAATGTTTTTGAGTTGAAACCAGTATCCCTGAACTTGATGTTTTTAGCTAACAGACTACCCCTGAGTTCGATTCCTTTGAGGTCATTTGCCTGTATTTTTTTGAGATTTATTGTTTTCATATATCTAAATTACTAACTTGTGAGCAATTTATAATAATTTATTACTAATATATGAAGTACAGCAAACCCCAAAACAAACCAGCAAAAACCTATTTTTTAGGCCGAGTCTGTCAATATTGTGGCGAACCCATTGAAGATCAAGCAAGAGCCAGCAGAACACATTGTCCAAGATATATGGACGAATTTAGCGTCATCCATGATTGCAGGAGGAAAAAACATCAGATTAAGCATCAGGCAAACGAGGCGGTATTACTTGATTGGTGTGCAAATCAACGCCAGATCAAAAGGAAAATCGAAGATGCAATCGCTGCGCATGGAGAGCATGTTACACTTGAAATACTGGATGCCTATCATATTCAATTGCAGGAACGCATCCGCATGGATCATTATGAAGGAGTGACTGTATTGGAATTCCTTGGCTATGATATTATACTGACACCCAATTTTAAAACCTATAAAATTCAAAAAAATGACAAATCAGGAATTTATAAAGATGATAGAAAAAATGCATAAAGTAGAAAATAATGCAAAATGGAAGGTACACAGTGTACTCATTGGTGTAGGGTTTGCTGGGATAATATATGCTCTATGGATATCTGGACAGAATAAATCTAAGATTATATCAAGTCAACAAGCTGAAATACAGGTCGAAAGACAGGATAATTTGCATTTGAGTTTCTTGAATAATCAACTTAAAAGTGATAGAGCAGCTCAAGATATTATTATAGAGAATATTAGCCGAG
>CAILKQ010000084.1 GCA_903834825.1 uncultured bacterium
CCCTTGATCTTGTTGTAAGGCTTGGCATCAACAAGGTATACATCCCGCAAGATCTTTATCAGCTGACCATTGTTGATCTCTGGTACAATGACCGTATCAAACTGC
Organism: uncultured bacterium; assembly: GCA_903834825.1. Taxonomy (GTDB): domain Bacteria; phylum Bacteroidota; class Bacteroidia; order Chitinophagales; family Chitinophagaceae; genus Pollutibacter. The sequence goes on from CAILKQ010000084.1 coordinate 106, forward strand.
TTGATGATCTCTCCAAGGTTCTTGGGGAAGGGACGTAAATACCTGATGTGCGCATGTGAAACGGCCTGTCCCTCCAGCAACAATTCCTGTACAGCACTTTTGATGGAGCCATAGGTGCTGCCCCATCCCAATAACAATACCTTGCCGGATGCGGCACCGCTGTCAATTTTTTGCTCCGGAATATAATTGGCAATCATGTCCACCTTTGCCTGCCTGGTTTTCACCATGTGTTCATGGTTGTCAGGCTCATAGCTCACGTTTCCGGTAATGTCTTGTTTTTCCAATCCACCAATCCTGTGCTCCAGTCCTTTGGTGCCAGGAAGTGCCCAAGGCCTCACCAGTTTTGCATCACGCTTGTAGGGCTGAAACCTTTCCTCTCCTTCATCCAACGCCGTTTTGAACTTGACGGTGATGGAAGGAAGGTCTTCTGACTGTGGAAACAACCATGGTTCAGCACCATTGGCGATGTATCCATCACTGAGAAAAACCACTGGCGTCATGTGCTCCAATGCAATTCTCACCGCTTCATACACGGCACTGAAACAATCGCTGGGTGTAGATGATGCGATGACTGGCATCGGACATTCTCCATTTCTGCCATAGTAGGCTTGCATGAGATCGCTCTGCTCAGTTTTGGTAGGAAGCCCGGTCGATGGTCCGCCCCTTTGTACATTGATGATGAGCAAGGGAATTTCAAGCATCATTGCCAGGCCCATGGCTTCCCCCTTCAGCGCCATCCCTGGACCTGAAGTGGTGGTCACCGCCAGGTATCCGCCATAACTGGCACCAATGGCTGCAGAAATACTTGCAATCTCATCTTCTGCCTGGAAGGTTTTTACACCGAAGCTTTTCATCTTGCTGAGGTCGTGCAGGATGTCAGATGCAGGCGTGATAGGGTAGGTGCCGAGGAAAATCGGTAGTCCGCTTTTTTGTGAAGCGGCCACCAATCCAAGCGAAACAGCTTGGTTCCCCATGATGGAACGGTAGTTTCCAGGCTTCATCTTGGCTTTCTCAACCTTGTATCTTGTGGTAAAGGTTTCAGTGGTATCGCCATAATTGTATCCTGCCTGCAAGGCCTTGAGGTTGGCATTGAGGATATCATCTTTCTTGCCAAATTTTTCGTTCAGGAATTTCAGGGTGCTGTCCATGTCTCTGCTGTACATCCAGTAAAGGAAGCCCAAAACGAACATGTTCTTGGCCCTGTCTTTTTCCTTTGTTCCAAGTGTGATGTCTTTCAATGCCTCACGGGTCATCTTGGTGATATCCATTTTGATCAGCTCAAAACCTTCGAGCGATCCGTCTTCAATGGGGTTCACACCATCGGGGTAGTTGGCAAGGCGAAGGTTTTTTGAGTCAAAACCATCCACATTGGCAATGATCTTGCCGCCTTTTTTGATGGCCTTCACATTGGTTTTCAATGCAGCCGCATTCATGGCCACCAGCACATCACAAAGGTCTCCAGGGGTATAGATGGCATCGCTTGAAAAACGAAGCTGGTAGCCGCTCACACCAGGAATGGTACCTTGTGGGGCACGGATTTCAGCCGGAAAGTCCGGGAATGTGGCTAGGTCGATGCCCATCAAGGCGGTATTGTTGGTGAATTGGCTTCCTGTCAGCTGCATCCCATCTCCACTATCACCTGCAAATTTGATGACAATATCGCTGAGGAGTTCTTCTTTTCTTTGGATCATGTTAAATATTTGAGGCCAACATCCTTTTTTAGGATATGCTTTGGCAGATTAAACTGAAATTAATTAATTTACAGTACAAAATTACCCAATATGGCGCTTTTCAATTCAAGTAATCCTACACTTTCGGAAAAATCTTTCAATAGGTCGATGGCTGCCCCCGGATCTGGCATCATGTCTTTCCGCGGTACCCTCAATAAATTCGGTTTTCTATTCCTCATGGTCATGGCAACTGCCTTCTACGTATGGAATGAAGCCAGCGTGGGCAACAGCATACAAGGATACCTGATGGGCGGTGCCATTGGTGGCCTGGTTATCGCATTGATCCTGATGTTCAAGCAACAATGGGCCCAATACCTTGCACCGGCATACGCACTGCTGGAAGGCCTGGTTGTAGGTGGCATCTCAGCCATTTACAGCAATGCATTCAGCAAAGTGGCTCCTGGTATCGTAACCCAAGCCGTGGTGCTCACTTTTGGAACTGCCATTGCCATGTACTTGTTGTATACTTTCAGGATCATCAAGGTAACAGAAAGGTTCAGGTCGATCATGTTTGCTGCCATTGGTGGTATTGCATTGTTTTACCTGATCACTTGGATTCTTTCCATGTTCAATGTAAACATTGAAGGCCTTCATAACGGTAGCCTGTTGAGCATTGGTATTTCCATCGCTATCACGGCCATTGCCGCACTAAGCCTTTTGTTGGATTTTGACAGGATCGAGCAAGGCGCTGCCATGGGTGCACCCAAGCACATGGAATGGTTCTGTGCCTTTGGATTGCTGGTAACCATGGTATGGTTATATGTGGAGATTCTTCGCTTGCTGGGCAATCTTTATGGTCGCCGCAACTAAGACTGGAATGCTATTTAGTACCCGTCTCCATCCAGCATGTTCCCCAGTCCTCCAAGGATGCTTCCTTCCTCTCTTCTGTTGGTTGTACCATAAGACAAGACCCTGCTGGCAAGTCGGCTGATGGGAAGGGTTTGTATCCAAACCTTACCTGGGCCTCTCAGTGTGGCAAAGAACAGGCCTTCTCCGCCAAATATGCTGTTCTTGATTCCACCAACAAACTGGATATCGTAATCAACGGTCTGGGTAAAAGCAACCACGCAACCGGTATCGATTTTCAATACTTCACCGGGGGTGAGGTAACGCTCAAATACATGTCCTCCAGCGTGTACAAAGGCCATGCCATCACCTTCCAGTTTCTGCATGATGAATCCTTCTCCGCCAAACAATCCCGTGCCCAGTTTTCTTTGGAAGGCAATGCCAACGTTTACGCCTTTTGCTGCGCAGAGAAATGAATCCTTCTGGCAAATGATCCTGCCATCCAGTTGTTGCAGGTCCAGTGGAATGATTTTTCCTGGATAAGGTGAGGCAAAGGATACCCTTTTTTTACCCTGTGCCATGTTGGTGAAGGCTGTCATAAAAAGGCTTTCACCAGTAAGCAGTCGCTTTCCTGCAGAAAACAGTTTCCCGAGTACCCCCTTGTCTTGACCTGATCCGTCACCAAATATGGTTTGCATCTGAACCCCATCATCCATCATCATGAAGCTTCCTGCTTCTGCGATGGCTGTTTCGTTGGGGTCGAGTTCAACTTCTACATATTGCATTTCTTCTCCAACAATCCTGTAGTCGATTTCATGGTTGGATCTTGTGTTGTATTGTTCCATTTTGTTTTATTTTTTTAGTTTACCATTCCAAACAGGTTTGCCCTGGATCCTTCTCACCAGGTAAACAAGACCGGTAAAGAGGAAGAATAGGGGCCCTAACAATCCGAGGATAGAGATCCACTTTCCTTTGAAGAATTTGGTCATCGGCCTTTTCAACCGCTCAGCAATGAGGTACATGGCTGGTACGATAAGCAACGTCATGAAGAAGGCAAACATCAATCCCCAGATGATGGTGAGCGACAAAGGTTTCCAGAATACGGCGTTGTCACCTCCAAAGAAAATATGTGGATTCAGATCAGTAAACAGGGTAACGAAGTTGATGTTGAATCCCACTGCAAGTGGGATCAGGGCAAGGATGGCCGCAAGCGCGGTAAGCAATACCGGTACAATCCTTGTTTTTCCGGCTTCAATGACGGCTTCTCTTGTCTTCATGCCCCTGCCCCTCAACTCGTCTGCAAATTCTATCACAAGGATACCATTTTTTACTACAATACCGGAGAGTCCTACAATACCGATACCGGTGGTTACCACGGCAAAGGTAGACTGTGTGATGGCATAGCCCAGCAACACACCAATCAAGCTGAAAAATATTTCAGACAATACAATCATGGTTCTGCTGAAAGAGTTGAACTGCAAAATGAGGATCAGCAGAATCAGTCCTATGGCAGTGAACATCGCAGTCTTCAGGAAGTTGGCTGTCTCGGTCAATTGCTCCCCTTCGCCTGTTTGTGCAATGGATACACCTTCGGCTTTTGATTTGAATGCGTCGATATATTTTTTGATTTCCTCATTCACTGCCTGGGGCGTATAACCTTGTGAAGTCAATACATTCGAGAAGATGTTGATCACACGTTTCTGGTCCTTTCTTTTGATGCTGCCATAGGTATTGCTGAGGTCTGCTTTCACCACAGAACTGATGGGCACCTGTTTGATCTGACCGTTGGTGAAATCGCGGTAGGTGATGCGCATGTTCAGGAGTTCAGACAATGATTTCCTTTGCGCTGCATTGTTGCGTATGATGATATTGAATTCCTCTTCACCGATCTTCAGCTTTGAAATTTCCTTACCGAAAAGGGCGGTCCTGATTTCCATTCCGATTTGGCCAGTTGAGAGGCCTTGCATCAAAGCCCTTTCCCTGTCGATGGAAATGCCAATCTCTGGGTTGGAGAAGTCCACATCAATTTTCAATTCTTCTACACCCGGAATGTTCTTGTCGCTGAGGTAGTTCCTGAGGTTGATGGCTGTGCTGGTGAGGTCTTCAAAATTGTCGCCTGAAACTTCAATGTTGATGGGTGATTGTGTGGGAGGGCCATTGCTCTCCTGGGTGACGCTTATTTCTGCAGAGGGAATGTTCTTTACCACCAGGCGGATGGAGTCAAGGTACTGCTTGGTACCAGCGCCATTCCTTTCTTCAAAAGGCACAAAATTGACCTGGATCCGACTGAGCTCTGGCCTGGTGCTTCTGTCTCCACTGTTGGGATCACTGGCACCAACAGCCACATTGGCAATCACACTCTCCACCAATGGATTTTCTTTTTCATTCTCCATGCCCAACACCTTGTTGATCCTGCCTTCCAACAGTTTTGTTACCGAATCCGTATAGGTTACTTCTGTACCAGCGGGCAACTTGAGGTAAACATAAATGGTATTGGGATCGCCCTGCGGGAAAAGTACGATGGGTACATTTCTCATACCAAAGAAAACAAAGGAGAAGATCAATAGGGCAAATGTGCCGATCAGCATTTTGACCGGTCTCCATCCCTGTGTGGTCCATTGCAGGAGTTTCTCGTATTGGTTCATCATGGCAGGCAGCCATTTCTCTTGGAAGGTTTTGATGGCATCGGTGAGCACATAGGCGTTGAGCACCATCAGCCCACCAAAGAATACCAGCATGTTGCCAATGAAGCGGTAAGATGCCTGGTCATTGCCATAGCCTACGAGGTCAAAAAGAAGTCCCACGATGATGAAAATGAGGAACAAAGGATTTTTGAAAACAGTAGATTTCTTTTTCTTTTCGTGGTCTTCGTGGGCCATGAAATCTACCGCAAAAACAGGGTTCATGATGTAGGCTACAATCAATGAGGCTGTAAGTGTAAAGATCAACATGGTGGGCAGGTAGATCATGAATTTACCGATGATGCCGGGCCAGAAAAGCAGTGGGATGAAAGGCGCAAGCGTGGTCAGGGTTCCGGCCAATACCGGGATGAAAACCTCACCAGCACCAAATCTTGCTGCATCCTTGGCACTGATTTTCCCCTTTCCAAGTGAGAAAATCCTGTGGGTATTTTCGATGACCACAATGGCATCGTCCACCACAATTCCCAGTCCAAAAAGCAATGCAAACAATACAATGAAATTGAGTGTAACGCTTGATCCTACAATAAATTCTGCGCTTGGCAGGAGGATGAAGGCAAGGAACATGCTCAGCGGAACAGAGAGTGCCACAAAGAATGAGTTGGTCACTCCCATGAAGAACATGAGGATGATCATGACCAACACAAAGCCGATGACGATGGAGTTCACCAGTTCATTAAAGGCTGCTGAAGCCTTGATGCTCAGGTCTCCGGTGATATTGATGTTGAGGTCTTTGGGAAACTGATCCGTTTTTAATTGCTTTACAATGCCATTGATTTTTTCTGAGGCATTGATGAGGTTCTCTCCAGAACGCTTGATGATGCTCAGTGTAACAACGTTCTTCCCATTCAAGCGGGCATAACTTTCTCTTTCCTTGACGGTGTCGGTGATGTTGGCAAAATCACGCAGGTAGAGTGGCGCACCATATCCGTTTTTCACAATCACGTTGTTGAGATCCAAAGAAGACCTGAACTGTCCGTTCACACGGAGTGTGCGTTTCTGTTCTCCCACAGCCAGCAAGCCACCGGAGATATCATTGTTCTCGCGCTGGATGGCCTGTTCTACATCGGTGAATCCGATTTTTGCCGCTTCCATCTTGTAGCGATCTACATTGATTTGAATTTCTCTTTCTGGGGCACCCACAACATCCACCCTGCTGATCTCAGAAAGTTCTTCAATCTTATTTTTCAATTCATCTGCAAACTCTGCCAGTTTTACACCATCATAGTCACCGCTCACATTGACCGCCATGATGGGAAGTTCTGAAAGGCTGATTTCCTGCACAACAGGCTCTTGGGTGAGGTCATTGGGAAGGTCTTTTTTGGCCTTGTCTACAGCATCCCTCATCTTTTGCAAGGCTACATCTGTTTTTACGGATGTGCTGAACTCCACAATGATGGCGGAGAAATCCTGCAATGAGTTGGACGTGATCTTGTTGATTTTTACGCCGGTGATGCCTTTGAGCTGTTTCTCAATGGGCCTTGTGACCAGGCTTTCAATTTCTTTTGGAGAGTTTCCTACATAAACAGTTTGAACGTAAATGTTGGGAATGACCACATCGGGAAACTGTTCTTTTGGAAAAGAAACAAACAGCCCAATTCCCCAGAGGGAGATGATCAGGGTGATCAGGTAGACTGCCGTCTTGTTGTTGATGGCCCAATCTGTCGGCTTGAATGTTTTTACATTCTTGAGCAGGTTGGAAATGGAATTATTTTTGAAGGAGTTGTCCATGCTAATGGTTTATGCTTGCTTGGAAAATGTGATCAGTTGGTTGCGGTTGAAATCAGCTGACCATCATACAGTCCCTGAAACCCTTTGGTGATGAGCTTGTCGCCCTTGTTTAGTCCTGCGTTAACCTCAATCAGTTCATCATAGAATTCACCAATGGTTACCATCTTTTTCCTTGCCATGTTCTTTCCATTTTCCAGGGAAAGGATGTAAACATATTTGCCTTTTTCATCCGTTTGTACCGTTTCAACTGGAACAACAATGGCATCCTTTGCTGCGTGATCAAGCATTTTTACAACGGCAACCTGGTTGGGTTTGATGTTGGCCTTACCGGGCATCTTGCTTTCTGCGATAAAACTCCTTGAGGTGGCATTGATGGTTTCACTTACTAGGCTGATGGTTGAGCTGAAGTTTTCATTCAGGTCTGGCACGGAGATGATCACCGGCATTCCTTTTCTGACCCTTGCAACATAGTTTTCCGGCACTTCAACCACAGCCTTCAAGGCACTTGGATTGACAATGGTGATGCCTGCCATCGGAGAGCCTACAAAGGTTTCTCCCACCCGAATGCTCACCGTCTCAACCACACCAGATACCTGTGCAATGACGGATGTAGTGCTCAGCTGCTCCTTTACAAGCGAGAGTTGTTTTTCAAGCCCTTCCACATTGTTCTTTGCTGAAAGGAATTGTACCTCTGTTCCAATTCCTTCTTTCCAAAGATTTTCCTGGCGGGTGAAAATATTTTTAGCAAAATCGAGCTGGCTTTCCACCTGTTTGATGCTTTGCTGGATGATGCCATCTTCCAGCTTCATCAGCAGTTGGCCGGCCTTCACATTGTCTCCTTGTTTCACGTAAATGGCTTTAACCTGTCCGCCCATTCCTCTTGGCGTAACATAGTAAAGATTTTCTGTGGTGATCTTGCCCTGCAAGTCAATATAGTGTGCAAAGTCCTGGGTGATCAGCGTAGTCACTTCCACCAGTTTTGTTTTCTCTTCAACAGCACCACCAGACATTTTCTGGATTTCTGTTTCCAGTGCAGCCATCTTGGCAACAATGGCATCACGCTCTTTGGTGAGGTTGCCCAACTCCGCTTTTTTGGCTGCCACATCCTTGTTCTCTTCTTTGTTTCCAGAGCAGGCTGCCAGTGAGAACAGCATGCAGATCATCAAAAACTTTTTCATATCCTGTTTTTTATTCTTTTGTTGTTATAGTTTACCAAGTGCCCTGTTGTAAGAAATCCTTGCATTGATGGCATCATAAAGGGATTGGAAATAATTGGACTGTGCGTTTTCCAATTCAGATTCGGTTTGCAACAATTCAAAACTTGACCCCAGTCCTTGCTCATATTTTTTCTTGGTGGTATTGTACACTTTTTCTGCCAGCACTACATTCTTTTCTTGCATGTCCAGTGAAGACAGGGCATTTTTAAACATGATGGACGAAGCCTTCAGTTGCAGATCAATTGCTCTTTGAACATTGGCAATGGTATTGTTGGTCTTTTGAAGATTGAGGTTGGCTTGTTTGATCCGCTGCGCTTTTTGTCCGCCGTCAAAAATAGGAACACTCATGTTGATGCCCCACAAAGAGGTTTTGTACCATTTGTCTGCAAAATTGAAGAGGTTGAATTTTTGTCCCAGGGCATTTCTGCTATAGCTATAATAGGTGGTAAGGGTTGGGATGTAGGAAAGCTTATTCCTTTTTACATCAAGGCCTTGCAATTCCTTTACCACATTGAGCAGCTGGATTTCTTTCCTGTCGTTGTAGTTGAAGTTGGACATTTCAAGCAGGTCTTTTTTGACAAGATCAACAGAAAGGGTATCGCTCAACTCCAGGGTATCTGCCTGGTCAATGGCAAGGGAAAATTTGAGCGAGGCATATCCAATTTCTATGAGTTTTTCAATCTGGGTGGATGTGGTGCTCAGGTTGTTCAGTGTTACCTGCGTCTTGTCAATGTCCAGGTGTTCTGCAAATCCATTCTTGTACAATTTTTCCTGATCGCTTTTGAGCTTGTCAAGTCTGTTGATGCTGGCATCCAGGTATTTTTTTCTTTTTTCCGCAATCAACACGCTGTAATAAGCCCTTGCTACATTGCTTTTGATGGAGTCTTCCATCACCTTGATGTTGGCGTCTGTATAATCGATCGCTTTTTTTCTTGCCTTCAGCGCGATAAAAAGATCCGGTTGGAATAGCAACTGTTGAAATTGTATACCAGCCGATGATTGCCAAGGCACACCAAACTGTGCAGGAAAATACTGTGGCTTGCTGTTGGGGGTGGAGATTGGGGTGCCTGCGCCATTGCGAACCCCATTGTCTGTCAGCACCTTGTATACAGAAGGTGAAATGAAATCAGGCAACAAGGTTACAGGAATGCTGAAGAAATGTTGTGATTGGACAGAACCATTTACCTGTGGCATGGCCTGTGCAGTATACTCCTTGTTTTTGGCCAACTGCAATTCCCTGTCGATCTGTAAATTTTTAATTTCTGTCACATTCTTTAATGCAAGCCCAGCAGCCTGTCTGACTGTCAGCGTGTATTTCTGTTGTGCGTTTGCCGTACCAAACAATAGCACAGCGGATGAAAAAATAGTAAAGGCCCAACGGTTCATGTTCATTTTTTTATTGTGCTTGGTTTGTGTTCTTTATTGCCTTGTATTGTTCGATCAGTTTGAATCCGGATGCTGTTGCCAGTCCGTATAGAAAGGTTTCAATCATGGTGATGGTTACCTCAGCCACATTGTACTTTGCAGGAGGGAAGGCTTCCATGTTAAAGGCCAGCATCATGGACTCCAGCCTGAATTTTGCCAGGATGTCTATTTTGATGTCTTGCCTGAAATATCCTTCGCTTATTCCTCTTTTCAAGTTGGTTGAAATGAAGTCAAGCAGGAAAATGTTCTTGTGTTCCATGAATTTGGCAAAGGCCTTGCTATGAAATTTGTGCATATCAAACAGCACCATCGGATTCATGTTCCTGAAATGTTGCATGACCATTTCCATGGTTTTGAAAATTTCCTCCACCGCATTTTCGGCAGTCTTGGCGCAGGCATGGCAATCATGCTGCATCCTGTTTGTTTCAAATGCTACGACCAGCTCCACCAGTTCATCTTTGTCCTCAAAATGCTGGTAAAGCGTTTTTTTGGACATACCGATTTGACCTGCAATATCATCCATCGATATAGACCGTATACCAAGCCTGATAAATAGCTCTCTTGCTTGTTCTATGATCCGTTCTTTTGGTTCCATGTTCAATTTGAAGGCGCAAAACTATGGAAACTATTACTGAAAAAAAAGTTTCTGTTGTAAAAATAGATTTTAATGTTAAGCGGTAATTAATTGGGCTAAATGACAAAATTTTGGTGTTTTTTCCTTCAAAATCAGTTGTTTTCATCCAATATTGCCTTTTTTTAGGGTGTATATTTGCTTAAAACCATCACAATGAAATCATTTCGGCCGGGCAGATTCTTGTATTTTTTCTTTCAGGGGATGGTTATCCTGGCACCAATTGTCATTACGGTTTGGGCAGTAGTCTCGTTGTTTAACCTGATTGATGGCATTCTTCCGAATCTCCTGCATGTCCTTTTTCCTGACCTGGTCAAACTGAGCCCCCAAGGATACCCCGAAAAAATCCCAGGATTAGGGTTCTTGGTAGTGGTGGTCATCGTTCTTTTGGTGGGTTATATCTCCTCCTCCTTTATCGTTTCCAAGTTGGTAGAGCTTTTCGACGCCGTGTTGGAAAAAACCCCTGGTGTAAAAATCATTTATTCTACCGTCAAAGATTTTTTGGAGGCCTTCGCAGGAAACAAGAAAAAGTTCAACAAACCAGTCTTGGTTTCCATAGAATCGCCCGACGTGTGGAGGATAGGATTTATTACGCAAACAGATGTTGCTGAATTTGGCTTAAAGGAGCACGTTGCGGTATATATCCCGCATTCCTATGCATTTTCTGGTGTCACTTATCTGGTAAAAGAAGACCGCATCAGAAAGTTGGAGGGAGTCAGTTCTGCTGACGCCATGAAGTTTATTGTTTCAGGAGGTGTCACTGCAGTAGCAGAGCATGAGCTGAAGCATGGGGCAAAGCCCAAAGAGTAAAAGCCATGGCTATGCTGGATGTCCAATAAAAAACAAAACAGTGGTGATGGGGAGTAAGGTTGACCGTGGAGGAGCATTTGTGGAGGGCAAATACAGATCAATGCGATTAAATCCCAAGGGATGGCTTGGTTCAATGCCTCTTTACTTGTCCATCGTTGCATTTTTGCTCCCTTTGCAATCCGGCAGTTGGGGTTTTTTTGGCCATCGGCACATCAATTACCACGCTGTTTTTCTGCTCCCTCCTTCAATGATTTCCTTTTACAAAAAAAACATCCGTTACCTGGCTAACCATGCTGTGGATCCTGACAAGCGGCGGTATGCCATTGCTGAGGAGGCGCCAAGGCATTACATCGACATGGACCATTATTTGCAGGGTCCCAAAGACACAGTCCCCCAAAAATGGGATGATGCTGTGCTTCTTTATTCCGAAGATACTTTGAACGCACATGGCATAGCCCCTTGGTGGATCA
>CAILKQ010000085.1 GCA_903834825.1 uncultured bacterium
AAACCATGGGAGAAGTACAAAGCCTTTCCTGGTGTAAGGTGTTTTTTTACAGTTGGCCACATAGCAATTTGTGCAGCATCGCTGAGCAGGTAACAGATGATGGTACCTCTTTCAAGCGCTTCTTCAATTTCAAAAAGTGTTTCGCCAGGAACAAATCCATCAGCGATGGCCTTATCCCATGTCTTTGAATTTTTGCGCTGTCCAACAATAACATTGATGCCATTTTCTTTTTGGTTCAATGCCTGTCCGGGACCTTGAACACCGTAGCCAATCACAGCTACAACTTCATCTTTCAAAACTTCTTGTGCCTTAGCCAGTGGGAATTCTTCACGTGTTACCACGTTTTCTTCAGTTCCACCGAAATTTAACTTTGCCATAAACCTTGTTTTTTGTTTTTAATTGTAGAAAATGTTTAAACCACTTTAGATGCTGCCTCATCAGCAGAAATGGGTTCATCAATGATATGATGTGTTGGCTCTGCCAACTCAAATTCCTTAAGTTTTTCGTGAAAGCCCTTGCTGTCCTTGATGATGGCTATCCTTGCACTCCTCACAAATTCAATCAGGCCATATTCACCCAAAACTTTCAGCAGGGTATCTGTCTCTTCCCTCTGTCCTGTCGTTTCGAAAATGGTATAATCAGACATGATGGCAACCACCCTGGCGCCATAGGTTCTGAGCAGCCTTTCTACTTTTACTTTTTCTGCAATGACATCTGTAGGTACCTTGTAAAGCGCGAGTTCCTGCCAGATGATGGTATCATTGGTATTGAAATAAGCCTTGAGTACATCAACTTGCTTTTCAATCTGGCGACCGATTTTTCTCACAACATCTTCGGTTTCGTTGATGAGGATGTTGAAGCGGTGTATGCCTTCAATCTCTGAAGGTGATGTATTCATGCTTTCAATGTTGATCTTTCTTCTTGAAAACATGATGGCTATCCTGTTGAGCAACCCAACCTGGTTTTCCGTATAAATGGTCAGTGTATATTCCTGTTTCATGTTCATTTATTTAAGTCTTATTTCACTAACGCCACAGCCTTGAGGCACCATGGGAAATACATTGTTTTCCTTTCCTACAAAGACTTCCAGCAGGTATGGTCCATCATGATTGAGCATGGTTTCCAATGCATTGATCAGGTCTTTTCTTTCCTCAATAGAATTTCCTTCAATCTTGTATCCTTTGGCTACGGCCACATAATCAGGGCTGGCAATGTCTACAAATGAATATCTTTTTTCATTGAACAGGTCTTGCCATTGCCTTACCATGCCCAGGAAACGGTTGTTGAGTATCAGGATTTTTACGTTGATATTGTTCTGCATGATGGTGCCCAGTTCCTGAATGGTCATTTGAATGCCACCATCACCGATAACAGCAACAACAGTTCTGTCTTTGGCACCATATTTTGCGCCAATGGCAGCAGGCAAGGCAAAGCCCATTGTGCCCAATCCTCCGGAGGTGATATTGCTTTTGGTCTGGTTGAATTTGGCATATCGACAGGCTACCATCTGGTGTTGCCCTACATCTGTAACGATAATGGCATCCCCTTTTGTCAACACATTAAGCTGTTCGATGACCTCTCCCATGGTTAAGCTATCGGTTGATGGGTTAAGCTCTTCATTGATGACCGCTTCCTTCTCTTTTTCCATGCATTCGCTGAATTTATTCACCCATTGGCGGTGGTCTTTCTTTTCCAGCAAAGCAGTGATCATGGGAAGTGTTTCCTTGCAGTCTCCCCAAACAGGTACGTCAGCTTTTACGTTTTTGTCGATCTCTGATGGATCAATATCCAAGTGAATTACTTTGGCTTGTTTTGCATAACGGTCAAGCCTTCCTGTAACGCGATCATCAAAACGCATGCCCACTGCAATCAATACATCACATTCGTTGGTGAGCATATTGGGTCCATAATTGCCATGCATGCCCAACATGCCAACATTCAAAGGATGGTCTGTAGACAATGCGCTCAAACCCAATATGGTCCAAGCTGCCGGCATGCCTGATTTTTCGATGAAAGCCTTGAATTCATTTTCGGCACAGCCCAGAATTACACCCTGACCAAAGATGACCAGCGGGCGCTCTGCCTTGTTGATCATTGCTGCCGCAGCTGTGGTAAATTCTTTTCGCACAACAGGCTTCGGTCTGTAGCTGCGGATATGGTTGCAAGTTTTGTAACCGGTATAGTTGAATTTCTGAACCTGTGCATTTTTGGTGATGTCTATCAATACAGGGCCGGGTCTTCCACTTTTGGCAATATAAAATGCCTTGGCAAGTGCCTCAGGAATCTCGTTGGCGTCTGTTACCTGATAGTTCCATTTTGTAACAGGCGTGGTGATGTTGATGACATCTGTTTCCTGGAAGGCATCTGTACCCAGCAGGTGTGCAAAGACCTGACCGGTGATGCAGACAAGGGGAGTTGAGTCGATCATGGCATCGGCCAGTCCTGTAACAAGGTTGGTTGCGCCTGGGCCGCTGGTGGCAAACACAATCCCAGTTTTGCCAGAGGTTCTTGCATACCCTTGGCCGGCATGAATACCACCTTGTTCATGTCTTACCAGGATATGTTCCAGATGATCACGGTAGTCGTAAAGGGCATCATAAATCGGCATGATGGCTCCACCGGGGTATCCAAAGATGGTTTCTACACCTTCAGCAACCAGTGCACGCATCACTGCATCACCACCTGTAATTTCAATGGGTGCTACAGCAGCATCTATTTGTTCATTGATCGTCTCAGTTTGCATACGTTGTTTTTTATTTGTCCGTGATACAGCCTTCTGCAGCTGTTGTCACTTGTTTTGCATATTTGTAGAGAATTCCCTTTGTTGCATTCAATGGAGGTTGCTTCCAGTTGGTTTTTCTTTCGTCTAATACTGATTGTTCCACCAATACATTGATCTTGTTCAGGGTAGCATCCAGTTCAATGATGTCTCCATCTTCAATCAACGCCATGGTACCGCCGTCGAAAGCCTCAGGTGTGATGTGTCCAACCACAAATCCATGGGTTCCTCCACTGAACCTGCCGTCTGTAATCAATGCAACATCCTTGCCCAATCCTGCACCAATGATGGCCGAAGTGGGCTTCAGCATTTCCGGCATTCCTGGTGCTCCTCTTGGTCCTACATACCTGATCACCACTACATCACCTTTTTGAACCTTGCCGCTGCTGATGCCATGGATGAGTTCTTTTTCTCCATTGAAAACCCTGGCAGGCCCAACAAATTTCTCTCCTTCTTTTCCGCTGATCTTGGCTACACTGCCGCCTTCAGCAATGTTGCCGTAAAGGATTTGAAGATGCCCAGTTGTTTTGAATGGATTCTCAATCGGGCGAATGATCTGTTGATTTTCAAATGCTATGTCTGGTACTTCTGCAAGGTTTTCTGCAACTGTTTTTCCGGTTACGGTCATGCAGTCTCCATGGATCATGCCCTTGCTCAACAGGTATTTCATGACCAAAGGAATGCCACCAATATTGTGCAGGTCTTCCATAAGGTATTTGCCACTGGGCTTAAAGTCTGCAATGACGGGCACTTTGTCGCTTGTGGCTTGCACGTCGTCCTGTGTAAGGACAAGCCCAACACTGTGCGCCATGGCAATCATGTGCAGCACTGCATTGGTGGAGCCGCCGAGGGTGACGATGATGGTCAACGCATTTTCAAATGCTTTTTTGGTCATGATGTCTGAAGGCTTGATGTCCTTTTCCAGCAACAGCCTGATGGCTTTTCCTGCTTCGATACATTCCCTTCTTTTGTCTTCACTCAGGGCCGGGTTGGAAGAGGAATAGGGGAGACTCATTCCCAATGCTTCAATCGCTGAAGACATGGTATTGGCTGTATACATTCCGCCACAGGCACCTGCGCCCGGGCATGAGTGCATGACAATTGCTTTGAAATCTTTTTCATCCAGCTGTCCCGCAATTTTTTTGCCCAATGCTTCAAAAGCAGAAACAATATTGAGGTCTTCACCTTTGTAATGTCCGGGGGCAATGGTACCGCCATAGACCATGATCGAAGGCCTGTTCAAGCGGCCCATGGCCATGATGGAACCTGGCATGTTTTTGTCACAGCCGGGTACGGTAATGAGTCCGTCATAATATTGGGCACCACATACTGTTTCAATGGAATCTGCAATCACATCACGGCTTACCAGAGAATACCTCATGCCATCCGTTCCGTTGGACATGCCATCGCTTACACCAATGGTATTGAACGTAAGTCCTACAAGGTCATTGGCCCAGACACTTTTTTTGATGTCTGCTGCCAATTCATTCAGGTGCATGTTGCAGGTATTTCCATCCCAGCCCATGCTGGCGATACCTACCTGTGCCTTCGCGAGGTCTTCATCCGTAAGGCCAATGCCGTAAAACATGGCCTGTGCGGCAGGTTGTGTAGGGTCTTGTGTAATGGTTTTGCTGTATTTGTTCAATTCGCTCATGATATGTTTATTGGCATTAGATAATGGTTGATTTTCTGATGAGGATATTGGCCTTGTGGATGGCCTCATCCGCTTTGTTCATGATGCAATCGCTGACCAACTCCCCGATGGTTGAAGTAAAATAGAAATTCATCGGATCAATGTCTTTGGTAACAAATCCATTGTGGGTTGTCCATTCCACTGCATGCCTGATGGTATTGGCCTCTTCTTTCATCCCTAAATGATCCAGCAGCATGGCTGCAGAGAGAATAGCACCGACGGGGTTGGCTATGTCTTTCCCTGCTGCTTGTGGGTAGGAGCCGTGGATGGGTTCAAACAAAGCGGTTCCGGTACCGATTGAAGCAGAGGGCAACATGCCAAGCGATCCTGCCAATACACTGGCCTCATCGCTCAGGATATCGCCAAACATATTTTCAGTGAGGATGACATCAAATTGTGCAGGGTTGATGATCAGCTGCATGGCTGCATTGTCTACATACATGCAATTCAATTCAACCTCAGGATAATCGGCAGCCATGGCTGTAACTGTTTTTCTCCAAAGCCTTGATGTTTCCAATACGTTGGACTTGTCTACCAGGGTTAATTTTCGCTTTCTTTCTTGTGCATGCCTGAAGGCAAGATGGGCAATCCTTGTGATTTCATCTTTGTTGTAAATACAAAGATCCGATGCCTCCGTCCCTGCTTCATTCAACTCCTTTTTTCCAAAATAAATTCCACCGGTCAGTTCCCTGTAAATGACGATGTCTACATGTTCCAGCAGGCTTGATTTTACTGGAGACAAATGGTAGAGGGAAGGATAGGTTGACACGGGCCTGATGTTGGCAAAAAGGCCAAGTTCTTTTCTGATTCTGAGCAAACCCTGTTCAGGCCTGATTTTGGCAGAAGGGTCATGATCGTATTTGGGATGACCTACGGCCCCCAGCAGGATGGCATCGGCTTGCTTGCATATGTTGATGGTTTCCTGCGGAAGTGGATCTCCTGTCTTGTCGATGGCATCTGCACCCATTAGGGCGAAGCTGTAAGAGAATTGATGACCAAACTTTTTTCCTATTGCATCAAGCGCACGAATAGCCTGGTTCGTAACCTCTGGTCCGATGCCATCTCCTGGTATAATTACAATATGTTTGTTTGCGTTCACTATTATTTATTTTTTTTCTAGGTATTGTATGGCCAGGGAATTGAGGTTCATGTCCTTCACTTCTTTGATGGTGTCTGCCAATTGCAGAAACTGATCATATAAGAAGTCAATGTCGTTCCTGTTGAATTCATGTCCTAAATTCTTGAAGCGATAGGCCAATGCTGATCTTCCGCTCCTGGCGGTCAATACAATTTTTGAAGTTGCTGCACCCACTTCCTCAGGCCTGATGATTTCATAGGTTTGTGAATCTTTCAAAAAACCATCCTGGTGGATACCTGAAGAATGGGAAAAAGCATTCGCACCCACAATAGCCTTGTTGGGTTGAACAGACATGCGCATTGTTTCAGAAACCAATTGACTCAGCGGATTGAGTTGTGTTGCATCAATATTGGTATAGAGTCCTAAATGCGTGTGTTGTTTCAACACCATCACTACTTCTTCCAATGCGGTGTTCCCGGCACGTTCACCCAACCCATTGATGGTGCACTCGATTTGTCTGGCGCCATTCATGGCACCGGCGATAGCATTGGCAGTGGCCAAACCAAGGTCGTTGTGACAATGGCAGGAGAGGACGGCCTTGTCTATATTGGATACATTGTTTCTCAGGAAGGCGATCTTCTCGCCATATTGGGTTGGCAGGCAGTAACCTGTAGTGTCGGGAATATTCACCGTTGTTGCTCCTGCAGCAATCACAGCCTCTACAACCCTTGCCAGATATACATTGTCGGTACGGCCTGCATCTTCCGCATAAAACTCAACATCATCAGTAAAATTCCTGGCCCATTTTACAGCCTGTACAGCCCTGATCAGGATTTCATCCCTGTTGCTGTTGAACTTGCTTTTGATATGTGAATCGGATGTGCCAATGCCTGTATGTATTCTTCCCCTTTTTGCATGCTTCAGCGCCAGTCCGGCCACTTCAATATCTTTTTCCACTGCACGAGAAAGGCCGCATACAATAGCATTGGTGATGATTTTGGAAATTTCTGACACCGACTCAAAATCGCCAGGGCTGGAAATCGGAAAGCCTGCTTCAATGATGTCTACCCCCAAGGCTTCCAATGCAAGGGCCAATTCAATTTTTTCCTTTGTATTGAGCTTGCAACCGGGCACCTGTTCGCCATCGCGCAATGTAGTATCGAAGATGAAAATTTTTTGATCTGCCATGTTGTTCTTTTTGCCATTTCATTCCATTTTGACGGAGTTCAATTGACATTATAAACAAGTTAATGCATTCATTTTTTCTTTTTTACCCAAAATGCTTCGTAATTTACGCTGTGTAAACGCCATGGATTTTGCTGAAATGCATAATCGGCACGGATTTCACTGAAAGACAATTACGATGCCTAACCGGTCTGCCGACGAACTCTTTTTGCTCATCAAGACCCTTGAAAAAGGAGAGAAGCGCAATTTTAAGCTATATGTGGGGCGGAATGCTGCCACGGATGACCTGAAAATCATCACCCTTTTTGATGCCATTGATAAAGCGGATGTCTATGATGAAGAGTTGGTGCTCAAGCGTAATCCTGCCATTCAAAAACAGCAGCTGTCTAACCTCAAGGCCCACCTGTACAAACAGATCCTTGCCAGTCTCCGCCTGATCAGGAATGAACAGTCTGTTGACGTACAACTCCATGAGCAACTTGACTATGCCCGGATGCTTTACAACAAAGGCCTTTACCACCAGAGCCTTAAAATGCTCCAAAAAACCAAGGACCTGGCAAAGCAATACAACCAGATGACATTTTGGTTGCAGGCACTGTTTTTTGAAAAGAAGATTGAAACCCTCCATATCACCCGCAGCTTCGAAGACAGGGCAGAACTCTTGACCAAGGAAGTGGAAGACCTGAACGACCGGCTGGCCATGGTGGGCAAACTCAGCAGTCTGGCATTGCAGCTCTATGGTTGGTATATAAAAAATGGCCATATCCGGGATGAGAAAGATGAAGCGGCCATCAGGCTGTTTTTCCTGGAACAAATGCCGGAAGGGGCATGGGAGTACCCCGGCTTTTATGAGAAGCTATATTTCTTCCAAAGCCATGCCTGGTTTGGCTTTATCCTTCAAGATTTCCTGACGTATTATAAAAACTGTCAACGCTGGGTCGATCTTTTTGAGAAGGAGCCCCAGATGATGAAGGTTGAACCACAACATTTCATCAAGGGGATGCACAACCTGCTCAATGCCCATTTCATGTTGCGCAATGATAGAAAATTTGGCCAGGACATCAAACGATTTGAAGATTTTCATACATCAAAGGAAGGCCAGGCCACCATCAATACACGGGTACAGGGATTTGTGTATCTCTATCTTGCCAAGATCAACATGCATTTTTTGGATGGCAGTTTTTCTGAAGGATTGAACCTGGTGCCAACAATTGAGGAAAAGTTGGTAGAATTTGAGATGCAGCTTGACCGACACCGTACGTTCATTTTCTATTACAAATTTGCATGCCTGTATTTCGGCTGTGGGGACTATGACAATACCATTGTTTATTTGAACAAGATCATTCACTTGAAAGCGGATCTGCGCACTGATCTACAATGTTATGCCCGACTGCTCCACATGATTGCCCACTACGAGCTTGGGAATGACGTTATCCTGGAAAGTATGGTCAGATCGGTCTACCGGTTCATGTCCAAAATGAAAAACCTCAGTGTGGTGGAAAACGAGATTTTTGCGTTTCTGCGCAGTGCATTTGCCCTCAATAAGGCGGCATTGAAACAAGGATTTCTTGAACTTTTTGAGAAATTAAAGCGGGTGGAGGGCAATCCCATGGAAAGCCGTTCCTTCATGTACCTTGATATCCTCTCCTGGTTGGAAAGCAAAATCAAGAACGTACCTGTGCAGGAGGTGATCTCCTCGCATTTCAGGATCCGGGCCGCCCCGTTGACGAACAGTTAAAAAACACCTTTTTTTCAAAATAAAATTATTGTTATCTCAGCTGTTTTGAGTACTTTTGCCATCCTTAAATTTGGCATGCCCTATTGTTTCCTAACCTATTTGTTCATAAATTATTGATTTTCAATAATATTTGACTAGCTGCATGCAGCCGAATAGCGAAGGTATAGTGGTACTAGAACATTGTAAAACAGATATCTTATTATGGCTATCAAAAGAGACAATCGCCCAAGATCTTCTTTTTCAAAGATTACCATCAGTATTGCGTCCCCGGATTCTATCCTGGACAGGTCTTTTGGTGAAGTGTTGAAACCAGAGACCATCAACTACCGAACCTACAAGCCTGAACGTGATGGTTTGTTCTGTGAAAAGATTTTTGGTCCAGTAAAAGACTACGAATGTGCTTGTGGAAAGTACAAGAGGATCCGTTACAAGGGTATTGTTTGTGACCGTTGTGGTGTAGAGGTAACTGAAAAGAAGGTACGCAGGGAACGCATGGGACACATCAAGCTCGTTGTTCCTGTTGTCCACATCTGGTACTTCAAGAGCCTTCCGAACAAGATTGGCTACTTGTTGGGCATCAGCTCCAAGAAGTTGGAAAGCATCATTTATTATGAGCGTTTTGTAGTGATACAGGCTGGTATCCTGGAAGACAAAGGTAAAAAGCAGGGAGACCTGCTCACAGAAGAGGAATACCTCGACCTTCTGGATACCTTGCCCAAAGAGAACCAGTACCTTCCAGACGAAGATCCCAATAAGTTCATTGCCAAAATGGGTGCTGAAGCCGTGCATGAACTTCTCTTGAGAATCGACCTTGATTCATTGAGCTATTCCCTCAGGAATTCTGCAGCCACAGAAACTTCACAGCAGCGTAAGGCTGATGCATTGAAGCGTTTAAGTGTGGTCGAGTCTTTCCGCGATGCCAATTCCAGAATCGTAAACCGTCCAGAATGGATGGTTATGCAATATATTCCTGTCATCCCTCCAGAACTCAGACCACTGGTTCCTTTGGATGGTGGCCGTTTTGCTTCATCTGACCTAAACGATCTTTACCGCAGGGTAATCATCAGGAATAACCGTCTTAAGCGTTTGCTCGAGATCAAGGCACCTGAGGTTATCTTGAGGAATGAAAAAAGGATGTTGCAAGAGGCGATTGACTCATTGTTCGACAACAGCCGTAAGTCAAATGCTGTTAAGGCAGAAGGCGGACGTGCTTTGAAGTCGCTCAGTGATGTGTTGAAAGGAAAGCAGGGTCGTTTCCGTCAGAACCTTCTTGGTAAACGTGTTGACTATTCTGGTCGTTCGGTTAT
>CAILKQ010000086.1 GCA_903834825.1 uncultured bacterium
TGGAGTTGAAGAAATACAACCCCATCATGAAAAAATGTACTGTTCACAAAGAAATTAAATAATCATGGCAAAAACAGCTTCAAAAAACGCGAAAGTAAAAGACCTTAAAGCATCTGCCGAAGCCAAGAACTGGACCAAGGTCATCAGGGCTGTAAGAAGTCCTAAGTCTGGTGCCTATACGTTCAAAGAGGCAATTGTTCACAAGGATAAGGTGAAGGATTTTCTCAGTCAGTAAGCCAATGCTGGTAAACTATTTTAAGAGCTGTTCCGTTTAACTATTCGGGACAGCTTTTGTTTTAAGGGGATCTTTGTATGAATGGCAAATTTTAATACCTAGGTTATGGGATTTTTTGACAGGCTTTTTGGCAAGAAAGAGAAGGAACAGTTGGACAAGGGTCTTGAGAAGACCAGGGAAACTTTTTTTTCCAGGGTCACCAAAGCCATTGCCGGGAAGTCTGCTGTTGATGACGAGGTGCTCGATCAGTTGGAAGAAGCCTTGATAACCGCAGATGTAGGAGTGGATACAACCCTGGCCATCATTGAAAAAATTCAGGCAAGGGTATCAAAGGATAAATACCTGGGGACAGAGGAATTGAATGGCATTCTTCAGGAAGAGATCAGGGCTATTTTGGTGGATGATGAAGATGATACCCTCAAAAAATTTGAAATCCCAGAAGGGAAGAAGCCATTCGTAATGCTTGTGGTTGGGGTGAACGGCGTTGGAAAAACAACCACCATTGGGAAGCTTGCAACCAATTTTAAGGCTGCTGGAAAAACGGTGATGCTGGGTGCAGCAGATACATTTCGTGCTGCAGCAGTAGACCAGTTGACCATTTGGAGTGAGCGGGCCGGCGTTGCCATTGTAAAGAAGGAAATGGGCAGTGATCCTGCCTCTGTAGCCTTTGATACCGTCAACAGTGCCATTGCCAAAGACATTGACATTGTAATTATTGATACCGCGGGAAGGTTGCACAACAAGGCCCACCTGATGGAAGAGTTGAGCAAGATCAAACGGGTAATCCAAAAGGTCATACCTGATGCCCCGCATGAAACATTGTTGGTGCTGGATGGAACCACAGGGCAAAATGCCATTGAACAGGCCCGTCATTTCTCGGCAGCTACGGATGTTTCTGCCCTTGCCATCACAAAACTCGATGGTACAGCAAAAGGTGGAATTGTATTGGCCATTGCCAATCAATTCAAGATTCCGGTGAAATTCATTGGGGTTGGCGAACAGGCCTCAGACTTGATTATATTTGATAAAAAAGCTTTTGTGGAAGGACTTTTCAAGGTGTAAAAAATGAAATCAAAAACCATAAAAAAAGACAAGGTCAACATCATTACACTGGGGTGCAGCAAAAACATGGTGGACAGTGAGGTATTGAGCGGGCAGTTGCAAGCCAATGCATTTGATGTTGTACATGAAAATAAAAAACTGGACCACAATATTGTCATCGTCAATACCTGTGGATTCATCGATAAGGCAAAGGAGGAAAGTGTAAACACCATCCTTGATCAGGTAGACCTGAAGAAAAAAGGAAAGCTGGACAAGGTCTATGTTACGGGATGCCTAAGCGAGCGATACAAACAAAACCTTGAAGCTGAAATTCCTGAAGTGGATGCCTATTTCGGCACCATGGAATTACCTGCCTTGCTGGCCGTGTTGAATGCAGATTACAAGAGCGAGTTGGTGGGGGAGCGCTTGCTCAGTACGCCTTCCCACTATGCATACATGAAAATCAGTGAAGGGTGCAACAGGACATGCTCTTTCTGTGCCATCCCGCTGATGCGTGGAGATCACCGCAGCAAGCCAATGGAAGAACTCATTCTGGAAGCCGAGAAGCTTGTCAAAATGGGTGTAAAGGAATTGATGTTGATTGCCCAGGAATTGACTTACTACGGTCTTGATTTGTACAAGAAAAGGATGTTGCCTGAATTATTGAAAAAGTTGGCAGCCGTTGAGGGCATTGAATGGATCAGGCTTCATTATGCTTACCCATCAAAATTTCCATTGGACATCATTGATGTGATGAAGGAAGAACCTAAAATCTGCAATTACCTGGACATGCCTTTGCAGCATGCCAGTGATAACATGCTCAAGGCCATGAAGCGGCAGATCACCCGTCAGGAGATGAAAGACCTGATTGGAGAGATCCGTTCCAGGATTCCTGGTATCTGTCTTCGTACCACATTGATCGCTGGATTTCCAGGAGAAACCAGGGAGGATGTGGAGGAGGTGAAAGCATTTCTGGCTGAAATGCAGTTCGATCGTGTTGGCATTTTTACCTATTCTCATGAGGAAGATACATCAGCCCATGCCCTGGAAGACAGCCTGAGTGCAGAAGAGAAGGAAGAGCGGGCACAGGAGATCATTGAATTTCAGCAGGAAATCAGTTTTGAAAAAAACCAGGCCAAAATTGGACAAACCCTGAAAGTGATTGTTGACAAAAAAGAGGCAGGAAGGTATATTGGAAGAACGGAATTTGACAGTGTAGAGGTAGACAATGAAGTAATCATCCATTCTTCACGTAAATTGAACCCCGGAGACTTTGTGGATGTGCTCATTACCAAGGCCTACGACTATGATCTTGAAGGGGATGTTGTATAACCGGTTGTATATTCATTAAACCATCATTCATCAATTTGGAAACGCACTGTCGATACATCGAGTACAAAGACACCGGAATGTTCTCCCGGTTGATCGCGGATTATCTTGGTGATGAAAAGTTCATCAAAGACTTCTATGCACATCCCACCAATTTAACTGGGATAGCTTCATCCATTGAAGAGCGAAGAAAATTTCCAACCAATAGAACCAAAATAGTTGCTGCATTTAAAGAGGCATATTCCCATTCCAGCCCATCAACAAAGCAAATGGAGCACATGGAATGGATGGCAGAAGACAATACATTTACCATCTGCACCGCACACCAGCCCAATATTTTTTCTGGGTATCTCTATTTTATTTACAAGACAGCCCATGTGATTGCGCTGTCTCAAAAGCTTTCAATAGATTTTCCGGACTGCAGGTTCGTACCGGTTTTTTATATAGGAAGCGAAGACAATGATCTTGCTGAGCTCTCTGCATTCAACCTCAACCATAAAAAATACAGGTGGGAAACCAGCCAATCAGGCGCAGTGGGCAGGATGGTTGCAGACGATGGTGTTGAGACACTCATCAAAATGGTAGAGACAGAATTGATTCATCTTCCATTTGCAAAGGAAATCATTGGCATCATCAGGAAAGCCTATACCAAGGGGACTGATATGGCGCAAGGCACCTTTATCCTGCTAAATGAATTGTTTCGTGAACAGGGATTGCTGGTGCTTCAGCCCGATAATGCTTCGCTGAAGGAGCTGATGAAATCAGTATTCAGGGATGATCTGCTCCACAATACTGCCCAGCAAATTGTTGGAGAAACCAATGCAAGGCTGGAAAAACAATACAAGCTACAGGTCAATCCAAGGCCTGTCAATTTGTTTTATTTGCGGGATGGAATAAGGAATAGGATTGATAAAAGAGGAAATCTATATACGGTTGATGAAACGGTGATCCGGTTTACAGAAGCAGAGATGCTTGAAGAGTTGAATGAACATCCTGAGCGGTTCAGCCCCAATGTAATCCTGCGTGGAATTTACCAAGAAACGATACTCCCCAATATTTTGTTTGTGGGTGGCGGCTCAGAAGTTGCCTATTGGATGCAGTTGAAAGGGCTTTTCAGCCATTATAAAGTGCCTTTCCCCATGTTGGTTTTACGCAACAGTTTTATGCTCATGGATGCGAATCATGCGCACAAGATGAAAGAATTGGATATCCATGATGCGGATCTCTTCAAAGAAGAAACTTCCCTTGCCAATGAGCTGGTCCAACGCTGGGCTGGTGCTGAGTTGACGTTGAAAACAGAAGAACACGAAAGCCGGGAACTCTTCAGCCAATTGCGGAAAAGGGCAGCTGCAATTGATAAAACACTGGTTCAGCATGTTCATTCACTAGAAGTTGATCACTTGAAGAAGCTCGAGACATTGAAAAAGAAAATGTTGAAAGCAGAACGCAAGAAACAATCCATCCAATTGCAACGCATCTGGAAATTGAAAGCAGAGCTGTTTCCCAGCAATACATTACAGGAAAGGGTAGATAATTTTATGCCCTATTATGCACAATACGGCCCTTCGTTTATTGATGTTATTGTGAAGCACTCACTGGCTTTGGAGCAAAGGTTTGGAGTTATAATTCTTGGTTGAAGAAGCGAGACGCGTTGAAGTAGTTGAAGGGGTTTAAGTGGTTGAAGAATTTAATCCCTTTAAGAGGCCGCAGGCCAACTTCAACCCCTTCAACAGGCCGCAGGCCGACTTCAACCCCTTAAACCACTTCAACTTTTTTCAAAATGTCTTCAGTAGCCGACAACCCAACCCTCGTAGCGCCTGCCTCAATCGCGGCCAGTACTTCTTTGCGGGTCCGGATTCCGCCAGAGGCCTTGATTTGAATATCAGGGGCACAATGTTCCCGCATTAGTTTCAGGTCGTGTATGGTTGCGCCTTTGGCCAGAAATTTTCCATCTTCCTGTTTGACAAATCCGAATCCGGTTGATGTTTTGACGAAGGCTACATGAAGGCTTGAGCAAATTGTACAGAGTTGAATTTTTTGTTCATCGTTGAGGTAATCGTTTTCAAAGATTACTTTGAGGATGGCATTATGCTCCAGTGTAGCATCCATGATTTGGGAAATCTCATTTTTCACGTATTCCCAATCCCCGCCGAAGACTTTACCGATATTGACGACCATATCAATTTCAGTGGCTCCATTTCTGCAGGCCTCAATCGTTTCTATCACTTTGATATCCGTTGTATTGCCACCCTGTGGGAATCCAATCACCGTGCACACCCCAACGGATGAGCCTTTGAGCAATTTTGCGGCCTGTGCCACAGCAGATGGTTTCACACAGACTGTGGCTGTGCCATATTTGATGCCTATCCTGCAAGCCTCTTCCAGGTCTTTGTCGGTTGCTGTAGGATGCAACACGGAGTGGTCAATGTATTTTGCGAGATCCATTATAGATCAAATGTATTCTCAAATCCTTTGCTTTTCAATGATTTGATTTTTTTCCCAACCTCGGTCTTCATTTTTGTTTTGAAGGCAAGCAGTTTTTTCTCCAAAGGTTTGCTGCTGGTGGAGAGGATTGATGCAGCAAGAATGCCTGCATTCTTTGCCCCGTTGAGTGCAACAGTGGCAACAGGAATGCCATTGGGCATCTGCAAGATAGAAAGGATGGAATCCCAGCCTTCTATGGAATTGGATGATTTGATGGGTACACCAATGACAGGGAGGGTTGTGATGGAGGCCACCATGCCTGGCAAATGCGCCGCACCACCCGCACCTGCGATGACCACCTTGATGCCTCTTTTGGCAGCGGTAGTGGCAAACCTGACCATTCGTTCAGGGGTTCTGTGGGCAGAAACAACGGTGAGCTCAAAAGGAATGCCAAATTCAGTCAACTGGTCTGCTGCCGCAACCATCACCGGAAGGTCGCTGTCGCTTCCCATGATGATGCTTACGATGGGTTTCTTTTTGTTGGTTGCCTTGCTTACAGCCATTTTTTGTGATTTATATTGTTTTATTGCCTTTGATCTTGAGTGTGCTTTTGATCCTGTTGGCCTGGTGAATCAGTTCTTGTTTTTCATTGCTGATGATGGTAACATGTCCCATTTTTCTTCCGGGCTTGGTATCGGTTTTGCCATACAAATGAACGAAAACATCAGGAATGGATAAAATGTCTTCCAATCCCTCATAGTGCGTTTTCCCTGCATAGCCTTCAGCTCCAAGCAGGTTCACCATCATGGATGACATGATCATTGTCGTATTTCCCAGCGGATAGTTCATGATGATTCTCCAAAGCATGTCAAACTGAGAGCTGTAGTGGGCTTCAATGGTATGGTGCCCTGAATTGTGCACCCTTGGTGCGGTTTCGTTGACCCAAACAGTGCCTTCTTTGTCAACAAACATTTCAATGGCAAAAATACCCGGAGAATCCAGTTTTCTGGCAACAGCAAGGGCTATTGCTTCTGCCTTCCACAAGGTCTTTTCAGGGATGGATGCAGGACAAAGCTGAAGATCCAACAAGTTGAGGATGGGGTCGAAAAACATCTCTACCGCAGGATAGATGGCGGTTTTCCCGTTTTCAGCCACAGCCACAATGATGGCAATTTCCTTTTCAATGGAGATCATTTTTTCCAATACCGCAGGGGCATCAAAACCAAGCGGGATATCTTCCTGTTTTTTGATGATTTGTACACCCTTGCCATCATATCCACCCGAGGCCAGTTTGTGTACGGCCGGTAGAAAATCAATGTTGTTTTTCAGTTCATCCCTGTTCTGCAGCACCTTGTACAATGCAGTAGGGATCTGATGTTGCGTGTAAAATTCTTTTTGTAGAATCTTGTTTTTGATGGTACGAAGGGCTTCGGGTTTGGGAATGATGCGGCATCCTCTTTTCTCCAATTCGAAGAGCGCTTCCACATTGACATTCTCTATTTCGATGGTAATAACATCCAACCCTTCTCCAAACCTGATCACATCATCATAGTTGGTGATGTCTCCTAGAATGAAATGATGACATAGTTTGGCAGAAGGACATAAGGGGTCCTTCTCCATCACGCTAACTTCAACGGGATAGTTGGCTGCCTCTTGTAAAAGCATCCTGCCAAGCTGACCTCCCCCTAATATGCCTGCCTTGATCATATCATGCAAATATCTTTAACTTATCGCTAATTCAAAATCATTAATTTTGCTGCGTGATGACTGTCAATGCCCCAAAGTTCAGCAAGTATGTTTTTTTGCTCCTTTTTCACGGATGTCTTGCCTGTTTTACAGGCAGTGCGCAAAGCTCTTTTGTTGAATACCAAAAGTCATTTTCGCGGGTTTCAAAGGCCTTTGCCAACCGGGAGGATACCCTAAAAAAGCAGTTTGCTGCCAAAAAGCTGGTTTGGCCTGCAAACTATGTTTATATCCGATCTTTTAAATACAACAGCGACTTGCAGGTTTGGGTCAAAAATAAACTCACGGATACATTTTCCCTTTTCAAGTCTTATCGCATCTGCGCGCTTGCCGGAACGATGGGGCCAAAGCGAATGGAAGGTGATTACCAAGTGCCAGAGGGCTTTTATTACATCAACGAATTCAATGCCAACAGCACCTACCATCTTTCGCTGGGGTTGAATTATCCCAATCCTTCAGACAAACTGCTGGCCGATTCAATGAAGCCCGGTGGGGAGATTTATATCCATGGCAGCTGTGTAACCGTTGGCTGCATCCCCCTCACAGATCCACTGATTGAAGAGCTGTATATACTTTCCACTTACGCAAGGGATGCAGGGCAGGAGTTCATCCCTGTTCATATTTTTCCAGCCAAATACCGAGAGGCCAGAAGTGCGGAGTATCTGGAAAAAGTGTATTCAGCTGATCCTTCCCTGAAAACATTTGAAGCCAATCTCAGAAGGGTATATGATTTTTTTGAGGACAACAGGAGATTGCCTGTGGTAGCGGTTTCGCCGAAAGGGGAGTATGTATTTTACTGAAAACCATCCCATTGAAAATTTCAAATGAATGGCTTTTATTACACAAAACATCAACATAAACAATGATCAAGGTTAGTCAGCTTAAAAAATCTTACGGAAGCTTCGAAGCGGTCAAGGGAATCAGTTTTGATGTGCAGGAGGGAGAAATCTTTGGATTGCTTGGCCCCAATGGAGCGGGTAAATCTACTACCCTTGAGATCATGGAAACCCTTCGGCTCAAATCCTCCGGGGAAGTAAACATCGCTGGATTTGACCTGGACAGGCAACCTGATGAAATCAAAAAAATCATTGGTGTTCAACTCCAAACCTCGGGTTTTTATCCTGGATTAAAGCTGGTGGAGCTGATTGACCTGTTTAGTGGATTGTATAACAGAAAGGTAGATCCAATGGAACTCCTGTCCAAGGTTAACCTAGAAGAAAAGGCAAAATCCTTGTACAAGTCTTTGAGTGGTGGGCAAAAGCAACGGTTTTCTATCGCCACAACCCTGATCAATGACCCAAGGATCATCTTCCTGGATGAGCCTACCACTGGCCTGGATCCTCAGGCAAGAAGAAACCTCTGGGATTTGATCAAAAATATTCGTGCATTGGGCACAACAGTAATCATTACCACACATTATATGGATGAGGCCGAGTACCTCTGTGATAGGGTGGCCATCATGGATGCTGGGCGGATTATTTCGCTGGACCATCCTGATCGTTTGATTGATCAGCTGATTGAAAGTGGGTTTGAAAAAAAGAAGGAATCCAAAGGAGCCAATCTCGAAGATGTTTTTATTCAGATGACCGGCAGGGTTTTGAGAGAGGATTAAAACAGTCAATCCAGATAACCTAAAATCACTATTTTTACCCTACATTTTACAACGCATGAAAAAAATATTTTTCCTTTCATTATCGCTCAGTTTGTTCTCCGTTTCTTTTGCTCAAACCAAAACAGCGCCCAAGTCCACAACACCTGCAGTGAAGGCTGCCGCACCCAAACCAACAGCTCCTGCCAAAACAGTTACAAAAGCTGCGCCTACAACCAAAGCAACCCTTGTGTTGAAAACTGCAGAAGATTCCATGAGCTATTCCATTGGAGTGCTCGACGGTAATTTTTTCAAATCCCAGGGCATAGAAAAAATAAATGCAGCGGTATTGGCAGCAGGTTTTGCTGACGCCCTGAAAGGCAAGACCCTCTTCACTCCTGAGCAGTGCGACATGATCGTTCGTACAGCCATGCAAAAAAATGGAAGAAAGAAAATACAGCCTGCCATTGATGAGGGCCTTAAGTTCCTTGCTGAAAATGCAAAGAAGCCAGGTGTGAAACAAACGGCTACTGGTTTGCAGTATGAAGTGATGACCGAAGGTACTGGTGCAAAGCCAGCCGATACCAGTGTAGTGAAGGTTCATTACGAAGGATTTTTGTTGAATGGCAAAAAATTCGATAGTTCAAGAGACAGGGGAGAGCCCACGCAGTTTCCGTTGAATCAGGTGATCAGGGGCTGGACGGAAGGTGTTCAGCTGATGGGTATCGGATCAAAATACAAGTTCTATATCCCTTATCAGTTGGCCTATGGCGAGCAGGGCTCAGGTGAGATGATCCCTGGTGGAGCCTTGCTGGTTTTTGAGGTCGAGTTGATTGATATTGTAAAGGGTCAGAACTAATCGCTTCTTCATTTTTAATACACTTTCAGCATGACAACAGATC
Source organism: uncultured bacterium (assembly GCA_903834825.1). Classification (GTDB taxonomy): domain Bacteria; phylum Bacteroidota; class Bacteroidia; order Chitinophagales; family Chitinophagaceae; genus Pollutibacter. The sequence goes on from CAILKQ010000086.1 coordinate 9,263, forward strand.
CGCGGTACCCCATCGGCAAAATGCAATTTGTTGACTATTCTGAAAAAGAAAAAGAGGCAAGGCTTGCAGATATCTTGTTTCTGCCAAGGATGCTTGAGTACGCTGTGTTGAACCTGGATGAAACACAGATCCAGACACCATACCGGGACGGGGGCTGGACAGTGAACCAACTGATTCACCATGTGGCTGATTCCCACATGAATGCCTTTATTCGATTCAAGCTTGGATTGACCGAAGATGCACCCGTCATCAAACCCTACAACCAGGACCAATGGGCAGAAACAGCAGATGTGCTGAACAGCCCTGTGAATATATCCATCACGCTACTTCATTCTTTGCACCACCGCTGGTATGAATTGCTGAAAACCATCAAGGATGAAGAGTGGCAACGATCCGTATTTCATCCTGAGCAACAGCGTCACATCACCCTCTGGCAGTTGCTGTTGATCTATTCCTGGCATGGGAAGCACCATGCTGCGCATATCACCAACCTTCGGGAGCAAATGGGCTGGTGATGAAAGGCTTCAATTTTTCGAAATATACCAAGCGTGATGATGGGAAAAGCGATTTTGAGAAATTGCTTGACATTTTTATGCAATTGCTAGACTATACCAATGGTGATGCCGAAGAAGCCTTGCGATGGATGACTGAACTGGACAAGGAGTATAAGTTCAGCACGCCACAATATGGCATTGGAGATTTTATTGAAGACCTTAAGCAGAAAGGATATATTGACGATAAAAACGAAAAAGGGGAAATAAAAATCACGCCCAAGACAGAGCAGGGCATCAGGAAACGATCGTTGGATGAGATTTTTGGTAAGCTGAAAAAAGCGAGAAAAGGCAACCACAGCACCTTCAAATCCGGGCAGGGGGATGAAGCCAATCCTGAAACCAGGCCATTCCAATTTGGCGACATGCTTGACCAAATTGATTTCGTGAGTTCCATCCGCAATTCGCAGATCAACAGTGGAATAGAAAACTTTTCGATGCTGGAAGAAGACTTGGAAATTCGTGAAGCCGATTTCAAAACACAGACTTCGACCGTTCTCATGATAGACATATCGCATTCGATGATTCTATACGGCGAAGACCGGATCACGCCTGCAAAGAAAGTGGCCATGGCATTGAGCGAACTCATCAAGACCAAGTATCCCAAAGATACCCTAGACATTGTGGTATTCGGGAATGACGCTTGGACCATTGAAGTGAAAGATCTTCCTTATCTCCAAGTGGGCCCTTATCATACCAACACGGTTGCAGGCCTGGAACTTGCCATGGACATCCTCCGCAGGAGGAAAAACTCCAACAAGCAGATCTTTATGATTACTGATGGGAAACCCACCTGCCTCAAGGAAGGGAAAAACTATTACAAGAATGCATTTGGATTAGACAGGAAGATCACCAACCGGTGTCTCAACCTGGCTGCCCAATGCAAGAAAGTAAAAATCAAAATCACCACTTTCATGATCACCAGCGACCCCTATCTGCAGAGTTTTGTAAGGTCATTCACGGAAAGCAACAACGGACGTGCTTTTTATGCATCCCTTGACAAACTCGGTAGTTTTGTGTTTGATGATTTTGAAAAAGGGAAAAAGCGGAACGTCATGTAGATGTTTTTAAATTCAACCTCTCAACTATTCCAATGGACAAAATAAATACAATCGGCGCACTAAAAGCAACTGGCTACAAAAGCAAAAGCATCAAAGAAGAAATGCGGGATAACCTGATTGCGAAAATGCAGGCAGGGGAGGAAAGATTTCCCGGCATTATCGGCTATGAGGATACCGTAATTCCTGATACAGAGCGGGCTATACTGTCAAGGCATAACATGCTTTTTCTTGGTTTGCGTGGACAAGCCAAAACCAGGATGGCCAGGTTGATGATCGATTTGCTGGATGAATATATTCCATACATTTCCGGCAGCGATATCCATGATGATCCATTCCATCCCATTTCATCATATGGCAAGCGAATGATTGAAGAGCAAGGGAACCAGGCGCCTATCAGTTGGCTTCACAGGAGTGAACGCTATGGCGAAAAACTGGCCACACCAGACGTGTCCGTGGCCGATCTTATTGGCGACATCGATCCAGTGAAAGCAGCCAACCTCAAGTTGGATTTTTCTGATGAGCGCGTCATCCATTATGGCATCATTCCCCGCAGCAACCGTTGCATTTTTGTGATCAATGAGTTGCCCGATTTGCAGGCCCGCATACAGGTTTCCCTTTTCAATATTTTGCAGGAAGGAGATATACAGATTCGTGGATTCAAGCTGCGCTTGCCTTTGGACATTGTTTTTGTATTCACTGCCAATCCAGAAGATTATACCAACCGCGGATCAATTGTGACGCCTTTGAAAGACCGTATCGAAAGCCAGATCCTTACGCACTATCCCAAGTCCATGGAAGCTGCCTTGAGCATTACTGCCCAGGAGGCGGCGGTACACGCATCACAGGCAAAGCTGATTGACCAAAGCGATCTGGTAGCAAGAATCATTGAGCAGATTGCCTTTGAGGCCAGGTCCAGTGAGTTTGTTGACCAGAAAAGTGGGGTTTCTGCCAGGTTGACCATTGCTGCTTTGGAAAATGCATACAGTGCCGCAGAAAGAAGGGCCTTGATCAACAAGGAAAAAGCAACACAGATTTGGATGAGTGACTTGCAGGGCATTATTCCTGCCATCACTGGAAAGATAGAGCTGGTGTATGAGGGAGAGCAAGAAGGTCCTTATCAGGTAAGTGTAAATTTGCTTGAGCGATCCATCAGGACAGTTTTTACGCAGTATTTTCCTGATCCAGAAGGTTTCAAGAAAAAGCGCAACAAAGAGGCCACTGTAGAAAGCCCATACAAAACCGTTTCACAATGGTTTGATTTGGGCAATCATATCAACATGTTGTTTCACCTCAAAGATACTGACCGTGTAAAACTCCTGAACACCGTTGTGGGCTTGGCTGAACTGGTGTTGCAGTATTACCCCAAAGCAACGGGAAAACACAAGGCCCTGCTCATGGAATTTGTCCTTTATGGCCTGAGTGCATACTCGCTGATCAGCAAGAAAATCCTTTCAGAAAAAATTGAGTTCAGGGATTTGATGGGGAGTATGTTTTCGGGGGAAGATGAGGGGTGAGGGAAAGGCTGAGGGAAAGGCGGAGGGAAAGGCAGAGGGAAAGGCAGAGGGAAAGGCGGAGGGAAAGGCGGAGGGAAAGGCGGAGGGAAAGGCGGAGGGAAAGGCAGAGGGAAAGGCGGAGGGAAAGGGATTTTGTTGTAGAATTTAGCTACGACGCGTCATTGGCCATGATTTAAAATATTGGTTGCATACAACACAAGCATAATAAAAAAGGGGTTCAAGTTATTCTTGAACCCCTTTGATTTTTTAGATGTATTTCCAGTGTCTCTTGCTCTCTACCTTATCGTTCATCCCCTTGCCTTTCCCTCACCCCTCCGCCTTTCCCTTGCCTTTCCCTCACCCCTTGCCTTTCCCTCATCCCTCCGCCTTTCCCTTGCCTTTCCCTCACCCCTTGCCTTTCCCTCAACTATTTATTCACCGCTTCCAGCCCCCTCAAATAATCCATCAAAACCAATGCCTGGCGGATTTCCATGAACATTCCTCTTTGGTCGTTGTTCAGGTTGTCTGCCTTGTTGGACATGAGGTCTTGAACGGCCTGGTTCATTTCAGCAATGGACATCCCTCCGATATAGGCATAATAGGCCAGCTGCTCGTTCAGGTCTTTGCTTAATGAAGCAGATACTTTTGCAGCAAGCTTCTTGTCGCCGGCCTTGTAGGCAGCTTCCAGGAATTGAATGCTGATGGTATTGTGTTGGTTCTGCCTGCTGACCAATCCGTAAGGGAAATTCTCTACAAGCAAATTCTTATCTGCAATATTCAGCAGTTCTTTTGCCTTCTCCGTTTGGCCTTCCATCGCCAGTTGGTTGGCTGCTTCAGCATATGATTGTCGTATGCCCACCAGGTGTCTCCTGTTTTCCTCATCAAAATAAACACCAGGGATATTGGCACTTCCGAAAGCAAATTTATTTTTTAGGACTTCATAGGAAACCCTTGAATTGATCATGTTCTGACCGGCCACAGGAACAAGACGATAGGCCTGACCCTCGCTGCGCAGGTATTGACCAAAGCCCAGTTCGCCAAATGGAGAGGTGAAATAAATTGGTCGGCTCCATTTGTTGGCAGCTATGATGTTGAGCACAGCCATATCATTTTTCAGGAGCATATCTTTCGGAAGATCAAACCTAATTTCTGTAGCTACACTATCACCTGGCTCCACAGTACCATTTTTCCTTACAGCAGCAATATCAACCGGCAGGCTTAGTTTTTTTACAGGAAGATAGTTCATCATGGACCCGTCCTGCATCTGCAATTGTGCCGATGGATCATCACTACCAATGAAATCATGCATCAGGCTATACAGGTCTACATACCTCTTCTGGTCGGTGATGCCTTCCCTTTCAAAGAACCTGACATAGTCGCGTTTTCCACCTTCAATCTGATCTGCAGACCAGATCACATCAATGGGGGCACTCTCGTTTACTTTATAGCGCATCTGGTTGATGTACCAGTCAATGCCAAGCAAAGAATAGTTGATGACCCTGATGTCTTTCCTGATGCCTTCCACTTCCTGTGCGTACCACAGTGGGTAGGTATCGTTATCGCCAAAGGTGAAGAGTATGGCATTGGGTGCACAGCTCTCCAAATAGTTTTTGGCAAGGTCGCGTGCAGTTTGTTTTTTGCTCCTGTCATGATCATCCCACTCTTCTGCTGCCATCAGTACCGGTACGGCCAATAGGCAAACCAATGCTGCTGCTGCATTTGATACCGATTGACTGGTAAACTTCGATAACCAATCTTTGATTTGCAATACGCCCAAACCAATCCAAATGGCAAATGCATAGAATGAGCCAACAAAGGCATAGTCCCGTTCACGGGGTTGGTTTCCTGCCTGGTTGAGGTAGAATACAATGGCCAGGCCAGTAAAGAAAAATAGGAGGAATGATATGAACGATCCTTTCTTGTCTTGCTTGTATTGATAAAGAATACCCAGGATCCCAAGAATAAAGGGAAGTGCAAAAAGCCTATTGTTCGCTTTGTTTTGCTTGATGCTCTGGGGAAGCTTATCCTGGTTGCCCAACAGTGCATTGTCGACAGCACTGATACCGCTAAGGGTGTTGGCATCACGTTTGTTCCCAAATCCCTGGATGTCATTTTGTTTTCCAACAAAGTTCCAGCCAAAATAACGGAGGTACATCCAGCCGATTTGGTAGCTGAGTGCCCAGCTGATGTTATGAACCATGGTAGGTTTTTCGCCATCTGCCAGGTTCAGCCAGCGTTGGTAGAAGGTTGCGTGGCCTTGGTCATTGCTGGCATCCCATACGCGAGGAAGTAGCATTTTATCTTCCGCTTCATACACAGGAGACTGGTCTTTGCCCACAGCAAGGTATTTTTCCTTGCCTTTTACATAACGGGTTGAACCTTCTTCGTAGTCAATGGGTTTAGCGGTGAATACCTGGCCATACAACAATGGGAAGTCTCCGTATTGCTCACGGCCGAGGTATCCTTCAAGGCTCAAGGGATTGTCAACATTGTACATGTCGATGGCAGGGTTTGCTGCAGAACGGATCAAGGTTGTGATGTACGTTGAATATCCTAACAACATGAAGGCAAAGCACCAGAGGCCCAGTTTGAGAAAATATCCATTGGCCTTCATCCTTCCGGAATTGGCATATTTGATGCCAAGGAAAATCACAAAAACCAGCAATGCAAAAAATAGGGTAAATCCAGTGAAAAAAGGCATTCCGAGTGAATTGACAAAGAAAATGTCAAATTTTCCAGCGGATTTGATGGTGTATTGAATGACCGCTTTCTGCGCAACACCCGTGATCAGGCATCCGATGATGAAGGCAATAAAGGTTCCCTTTCCGGTAACCTTGTAACGCTTGTAGTAATATACCATTACAATCGCAGGGATGGTAAGCAGGTTGAGCAAGTGCACGCCAATGGAAAGACCCATCATGAAAAAAATCAGTACAATCCATTTGTCAGCACCGGGCTGATCGGCATTGTGTTCCCACTTCAACATCATCCAAAAAACCAAAGCCGTGAAAAAAGATGAAAGTGCATAAACCTCACCTTCAACAGCACTGAACCAGAATGAATCACTGAAAGTATAGGCCAATGCGCCAACGGTACCTGCAGCCATGATAGAGAAAATCTGGTTTCCATTGAGTACATCAGATCCCTTTTGTACGATTTTTCGGGCAAAATGGGTGATGGTCCAAAACAGGAACATGATGGTGAAGCCACTTGCCAGGGCACTCATCACGTTTACAGCTTTTGCAGCCGTAAGGGGATTGTCTCCAAAGAAAATGATGAAAACCCTACCAATGATCACAAAAAGTGGCGCTCCCGGAGGATGGGGAATCTGCAGTTTTAAGCAAGAGCTGATAAATTCTCCGCAATCCCACAA
>CAILKQ010000087.1 GCA_903834825.1 uncultured bacterium
AACCACAGCAGACCACAGCAATGGACATACCACCCACCTGGTGGCCAGTGACCAGAATGGCAACATGGTTTCCGTCACCCAGTCTGTGGGTCCGTTGATGGGCTCAAAAGTTGCCTCAAAGAAAAACGGATTCGTATTGGCAACCACCATGGGGCCCTATCTTGGTGAAATGAAGCCAGGCGAAAGGGCTTCCTCCCATATTTCACCCATCATCATCCTGAAAGATGGAAAACCGTTTTTGGCACTGGGTGCTGCCGGCGGTGCGAGGATTGTGCCAGCCATCGTTCAGGTCATCAGCCGGGTGATCGATCATGGCATGCCGCTTGAACAGGCCCTTTCAGCCGGAAGGATTTACCAGCTTCCTGACAAATTATTGGTTGAAAACCACCCAAATGTCCTCTGGAAAGACAAGAAAACAATCGACATGCTCCGTCAGTCCGGCATCAAAATCGAAGAAATCAAAACAACAGCACAGTTTGGAAGGGTGCATGCCATCCAATACGGTCTTTCAGGCAATTGGACAGGGGCGGCAGATCCTGATTGGAGCGGAACTGCGAAAGGGCTTAAAAACTGATCTTTTAGGCCCCATATTTGTCTATTTCCCCTAAGATTTATACCTTTCGGCCCTATTCCCCAATGTCTTTCTGCAAGACAAACCCCTTATAGGCATCCAATTACTTTTTATATAGCTAAACAAGGTATTTAAAAGACAAAAACAAACGTTTATGAGACAAATCAAAAAGATCACCTGGCTGATCATGCTTCCCATGTTGCTGCACACCATGGTGATGGCACAGACCAGCATCAAAGGAAAGGTTACAGGTCCGAACAACCAGCCTGTTTCCAATGCAACAGTAACCATCAAAGGAAAAGCCAAGGCTTCACAAACCGATGCCAAAGGCGAATTTACCGTCATGGTATCCAAGGGCGAAACACTGGTGTTCAGTTCAGTAGGCTTTGTTTCCAAGGAAATCAAGGTTGCCGAACAAACCATTATCAATGTTAAACTAACACAAGACGAAGGACTGCTTGAAGGCGTTGTCGTAACGGCAATGGACATCAAGAAGAACCCGCGCGAACTGGGTTATTCCGTCCAGAAAGTGGATGGGGATGATATCCAGGAAACGCAGCGTGAAAACTTTGTCAACAGCTTGCAAGGCCGTGTAGCTGGCCTGACCATCAGCCCAACCAGCGGTGCTGCCGGAGCCTCGTCCTCCATTGTTTTGCGCGGGTTCAACTCACTTTCCATGAGCAACCAACCCCTTTTTGTGGTGGATGGTATTGTGGTGGACAACCAGAGTGTTGATGAAACTTCAGATGGTGGTCGTGGTATCGGTCTGGCTTCTGACCGCCCCAACAGAAACAATGACTACCAAAACAGGATTGCCGATATCAATCCAAGTGATATTGACAACGTGACCATCTTGAAAGGACCTGAGGCCACAGCGCTTTATGGTAGCCAGGCCAGTTCTGGCGCCATCCTGATCACCACCAAAAGAGCCAAGACCACTAAATTCCAACTGCAATACGACAACAGTTTCCGTGTTTCACAGCTGACAAGGTTTCCTGAAACCATTGATCAGTATTCCAACGGTAACAACGGCATCCCGGCAAGCTCATTCCGCTATTTTGGTCCCGCTTACGGAGATACTACCCTGTTGTTTGACAACGTGAAATTGTTTTTCCGCCCTGGAATCGCCCAAACCCATAACATAGGCATGGACTTCGGTCTCAAGAATTCCTTTTTCAGGTTATCTGGATCCGTTTTCGACCAGCAAGGTGTTGTTCCCAACAATGACTTCAAGCGGTACAACCTGCGTCTTTCCAATACAACCAAGATTGGAAAATACATTGAGCTCATGCCATCCGTTTCACTGATCAAAACAGAGAACAACAAGGTGTTGAGAAGTGCGGGAGGATACATGCTAAGTTTGATGATATGGCCAAACAAAAACAATATCCTCAACTTCGAAGATCCTGTAACCGGTGATAAACTGCCTTTGTTCAGCAGCAATCCCAATGCAGACTATGACAATCCCTTCTTCAATGTGTACAACAACGTTGGAAAGGACGTTACCATGCGCGCCACCACTTCGCTGGGCATCAACATCAACCCCACGAGCTGGTTATCTGTTCAGGGCCGTTTTGGATATGACGCCTACAACATTGAGGGATATACCAGGTTCCATCCAAAAAGCTTTTATGTAAGCTCTGCTATCCAAGGTACACTTGACAACTACTGGAGAAAATATGCTGGATACAACCATACCATCACAGCCACTGCAAAGAAAAAAGTGGGTGACTTCAGCTTCAGGGGCATGGTGGGAACCATGTGGCAGGATTATAAAACACAAATGTATGCCATCACGGGAAATACACTTTCTTCTACAGAAAGCTTCGACAGCAGCATCACTGCTCCCAACTCAAGGGTGAGGTTGTTGAGGAACTATTTTGGTGAATACAACAAGCAGATCCTCCGTCAGTTTGCCTATTTTGGTGAGGCTGCAGTGAGCTACAAGAACATGTTGTTCCTGAACTATACGCATCGCTTTGAGTCAGCATCTACCCTGCCTGCCAAAAACAGGAACTATAACTACCCTGGTGGTAGCCTTAGCATCATTGCCAGTGATTTGATCAAGCCGTTAAAAAACAGCGATGTGATCAGCTACTGGAAAATCAGGACCTCACTTGCAGGAACCGCCCGTCTGAATACCCCTTATTCAACACAGTCGGTTTTCGTGAACAATTTTGCCAGTGGAAATGGATTTTCTTATGGCTTTACCAATGCCAATCCTGAACTCGCACCAGAGAGACAAAGCACGTATGAATTGGGTACAGAGTTTCGCCTTTTCAGGAACAAGCTCAACCTCGAAGCCACGTATTACAATACCCTCAACAAGGGCCAAATCATTGAAAACTTCCGCCTCAGTTATGGAACAGGTTTTGTGTTGAACACGCAAAATGCGGCCAGCACAAGAAACCAGGGAGTGGAAATTACCCTCGGATCCAACGTGATCAACAAGGCCAAGTTTGGATGGAATTTCCAGATGAACTTCAACAAGATGTGGAACGAGGTGATCGACATGCCTAAAAACGTTTCAGAATACTATATCGCTGATACATGGCTCTATGGCAATGCCAGGGGCGGTCTGGTCTTTGGTGGACCTACAACATCCATCACCGGATTTGGCTATGAAAGAAACCTCAATGGGGATGTGCTCATCAACCCTACCAATGGATTGCCGGTAGTGGAACAATTGTTCAAGATCCGTGGCGACAGGAACCCTGACTTCACCCTGGGTATCAACAATTCCTTCCGCCTGAACAGGTTCAGGTTGAATTTCCTCTGGGATATCAAGGTGGGCGGAGATATCTTCAATGGCACGCACAGGTTCCTTACCGGTGCAGGAAAAAGCCCGCTTACTGCAGACAGGTTCACCCCACGGGTGGTCAAGGGTGTGTTGAAAGACGGAAGGGAAAACACCAATCCAACGCCAAACACGATTGTCGTTGTTCCAGCTTTGAACGATGCCTACTATACCAACATGCCTGAAGAGGATTTCATCGAGAAGAACGTAAACTGGCTTCGCCTGCGTGACCTGACATTTGCTTACGCATTGCCCAAGAATCCATTCAGGGACCTTCCCGGTATCAAAACACTTGAGGTTTTTCTTACCGTGAATGACCTTGTGCTCATGACCAACTATACAGGCGCAGATCCTGCAGTCAATGGTAATACGGCAGGTTCAAGAGGTGTTGGTGGTTTTGGTTTTGACTACGGAACCATGCCCGCTCCCATCAGTTTCAACTTCGGTTTGAAGACATCATTTTAATCAAAAGGAAAAATCAGCTCATGAAAAAGAATATCATATTTTACCTGACCTCAATAGCCCTGGTCTTCTCCTTCAGCAGTTGTGAAAAGAAGATTGATGAGGCATTTGCCAATCCAAACGCCAGCGTAAGGGGTTCCTGTTGAAACCCTGTTGCCTGGCATCATCGGAAACTTTGTCGGCAGCTCTGCTGCTGCAGGTAGTGCTTATGGCCTGGCGAATGATGGCGTGAACATTGCACGCTATGTACAATACTTTGCCACCAACAGTGCTGGCAACACATTTGACCAAATGGGTGGCGCAACGGGTGCAAGTGACGCACTTGGATCTGTTTGGGCCATGCACTATTTTGGAATGGGCGAGAACCTGAACAAAATGGTGAACTGGGGAATGGAAGAAAAGAAATGGGACTATGTAGGTGTGGGTTATGCCATCAGGGCTTTCAGCTGGCTGGCCCTGACCAACATGTACGGTGAAGTCATCATGCGTGAAGCGTTTCGCCCAGAGCAACTGGTTTTCAACTATGATAACCAAAAAGATGTGTACGATACAGTAAGGGCCATCGGAAGATTGGCCTTGGACTATCTCAACAAGACAGGAGACAATGCAAGCCAGGCCAACCTCGCCAAGGGAGATGCCTATTTTTACAATGGAGACGTAAACAAATGGAAGAAATTTGTTTACACCGTCATGGCCAGGTCATTCAATCACCTCAGCAACAAGGCTGAGTACAAGCCAGATTCAGTGATCAAATACGCGTTATTGGGCATCAATGCAAATGATGACAATGCCACTTGTAAGTTTGCCAACACAGGCATCACAGGCACTTCCAACTTCTATGGGCCTGTCAGGAATAACGCAGGTGCATTGCGCCAAACAGAATACATTGCCAACCTGATGAACGGATTGAATTCCCGTTTTACGGGTGTTACAGATCCCAGATCTTTCTATATGCTCAGGGAAAATACCAATGGAACCATCCGGGGAATCAAACCAAACAAGGGTGCCAGTGGATTGGTTACAGCAGATCAACCACAAAGCTTCTGGGGTCAGGTATTCAGCTCTGCTGCTGCGCCTGTATCTGATGTAACCTGTCGCTACATCTTCAAGAATGGTTCGCCATTCCCCATCATTACTGCGAGCGAAAACAAATTCATGCTGGCAGAAGCTTATCTCCGCAAGGGAGATCGCTCTTCTGCCAGAACATCCTATGCAGAAGGTATCAGCCTCAACATAGACCATTTGAATACGGATTACAGTGCAGGCGTACCAGCACCAAGGCTGATGACACCAGCCGCAAAAACTGCCTTTCTAACCAACCCTGTTGTGGTGCCTCCGGCAGCATCGCTTTCGCTCAGCCATATCATGCTGCAGAAATACATAGCCCTCTATGGTTTTGGGATGCACGAAACCTGGGTTGACATGAGAAGATTTCACTACACAGATCTGGACCCCTCAACTGGTGTTCAGGTATATGCTGATCTTGTAACGCCTTCAGGTATCGATCTTTTTATCAACAACAGCAATAAGTTAGTTTATAGAGCAAGACCCCGCTACAACTCAGAGTACCTCTACAATATTGCTGAGCTGACAAGGATTGGCGCCATCGCCCTTGATTACAATACCAAGGAACAATGGTTCTCTCAGAAATAGATCACCAGACTAAAATCATCATCATGAAATTTTCAATGAACATCAAATCAATCACCATAGCCCTTGCGTCCATGATCATGCTGGCGGCTTGTGAGAAAGAATACAAGTCACTTCTTACAGAAGAGACCAACCTTGGCAACACGGCTTTCGTGAAATTTCACAATGCCATCATCAATTCCAACAGGACCTATATCTATTCAGACATGGTTCCCTTGAATGGTGCTACCATCGCTTATGGTGGCCTGTTCCCTTCATTGTCTCCTTCATATACTGCCTTGGCTGCAGGAACAAGGGCCATTGCCATCAGGGATACCCTGGCGCCAAGTACACAATATCCCATCAGTTTCAATGCTCCAATGACTGCTGGTACTTTTTATACAATTTTCGCATACGACTCATTGAACGCCCCCCAATACAAAGTGGTTCAGGACAATATCCAGGTGTTCAACGATACGGCTGCAAGGGTCAGGTTTGCCAACTTCCCTTACAGCACAACTGCCATGCCCAATGTTGATATTTTTTCTCAGAAGCAGCAGGCAAATATCTTCACCAATATCAGTACCGCTGCTGTAAGTGATTTCATATCATTCAGGGCTGGTATCAGCGATACCTTGTTTGTTCGACCAACGGGTACAACCAACAACCTGACCCAATTGAACGGATTGGTGGCCACTGCCAAAAGAAACTATACAGTTATCTTCAGGGGAAGCTACCGATCAACAACAGGTGCTGCCGCAAGAACATTGACCTCATTCCTCAGTTATTGATTTAATACCAGGGTTGATTTAATTACGAGCGCCGCGGGAAATCCCGCGGCGCTCGTAATTTGTATTTGCCCCAACATGCAAGGCGTTTTTGCTATCTTAATATTGTGACATATCCGGTCATTCTCATGCTCCCGTCACCAAGATCAATCACATAATAATATGTTCCCGTAGGCATCTTGGCTCCATTCCTTTTCCCATCCCATGGAGTACTGTATCCATAAGACCTGAAAATAACCTGACCCGCCGTATTGTAGATGTCAAGTTGTGCATTCCTGTACTGGTTGAGGAAACGGATATCCCATGTATCATTGATCCCATCCCCGTTGGGCGTAAACGTATTGGGAATGTCCACATCAGACAAGAGAAAAACTTTCACGGTATCTGTTGCACTGCAAAGCGTCTGGTTATTGACAGCAAACAAGAGGTAGGTAACATTTGCATCCGGCTTGCAGACGGGATTCTGGGTATTGGGTTTGTCCAGGTATTGTGCAGGCGTCCAAAGAAAAGAATACGCGGCAGGGTTGGAAATGCTTGCGTCCATTGTTACAGCATTTCCTTTCTTGATGTATTTGTCTGTACCCGCATTGATGGCCGGTGGTGGATGGATGATGATAGGCTTGTTGAAAGGGGCTGAACCACATCCTTCTTTGCTGGTTACCACCAGGGATGCCGTATAGGTTTTGGAGGAAAGATAACGGTGCCTGTAAGGTGATGGCTTGCTGACCTGGTTTCCATCTCCCAAATCAAGCTTCCAAGAACTGATGTTGCCAAGATTGTTGGGCTGAAAATTGATCAGGGACCCAATGCAAAAGCTGTCTGCAGCAATGCTCATGTCTGCAATTGGAGGAGGATTAACGAGGGGGACATTCTTTGTTGTAGTATCGCTGTTGCAACCCTGGTCGATTACCACCCAATGCTTCACAGGAATATTGGCCATGGCCACCTTGTACCGATGGGCTCCAATATGGGTTGACTTGCTGCTGGCTGTTTGTCCATCACCAAAATCCCAGTACCAGGTTGCCGAAACACCCTGACCATTGGGTATGGAAGAGGTAAAGGAAAGGCTGCTGTCTATACAAGGTTTTCCGCTGATGGCAAAGGTCAATGCAGAAGGATCGGATACAAAGAGTTTTTTCAGGGTATCAGCAGAACAACCGTTGTCAGCAATGACAATCAGCTTGATGGGTTTATCACCCCCCTGCTGGAAGATCCTGCTCACATCCTTGGTGTCCGCCTTGCTGCCATCGGGAAACTCCCATTTGTATCCCAGGATAGTAAATCCTGCCACGGTGTTGGTACCGCTCAGCTTGATGGTATTTCCAATACAGCTGACCGCAGGCAATGCATAATCTGCTCTTGGTCCATTTTTTACATTGACAAGGACAACGGTATCTCTTTTTTGATCGCATTTGTCAATGTCATCCGCAAAATAGACCACCGGAATCTTAAACTGCCCTGTAGTGGAAAATTTCAGGTATTGGCCATAACTATAGGTATAATAATTCCTGCCAAATATTTTGGTTACAGCCACCGGAACCGGAGCATTCACTGTGGAGTCTTTGTTGATGTTGAGCTCTGGCACTGCACTCAGCCTCCATTGGATGGAACTGAGTTTATAGGCCACCCTGATGCTGGGATTGAACTCTGTACCCAAACAGGTTGAGGAATCTGCTGTAGACTGGTTGCTATAGCGGTTTTTGATGCTGGCATAGGCATCCAGGTTGTTGAGCAATGTTCCGGCATTGTATCCATAGCTTTCAAACAACCCTATGCCATAGACCGTTGCATTAAAACTTGAATCTGAGCTGACCGTATGCTGCGCGGCTGCTCCCAATATCCTGCCCACAGCAACGGAGTAGCCAGGTAAGCTTGGATGAGGAATGATATTTTCTGGTGGAATGGCAGCTCCATCAAGCTTCAAGGAAGATATACCTGCTGTAGGGATATAAATGCTCAGGTATACATAATCGATATAAGACTTGCGGGTAGTATAAAAAAGAATGCTTTTCTGTCCCTGTTCAATCGGGCTGAGGTAGATCATTTCCGGATCACCATAACTGATCATGTTCATGGTGGCGCACTCATTGGCATTGGGGGTGTACTGTGCAACCATGATCGGCTTGTCTGCCTCAATATAATCTCCCGTCTTGCTGTTGAATTCGTAATAGAAATTCTTGACCAGTCCGGTCATGACCACGCCATTTCGCTTGACAACGGTCGTAGGATCCAACACACAGACCCTGTAAAAATTCATGAAGGGGGCTTTTACGTCCGTCTGCGTATTGTTGATCATGTGATAGGTGAGGTACCGGGTTCCCCAGGCCTGAGAGGGAAAGATTTGCTGCCCCATGTATTCACCCCCATCACCCCGGCAGAGCCGGATACCCCCAGAACCTGAAAAAAGTGCAATGGGATGGCAATTTCCATCGCCTCCTGGCACAGAAACCACCTTGCTGCCCGTCATGTCCTTGCTGGCCTGGTACAATAGCGATCCTGACCCCAGCTTCCCCATTACATTATAGATTTCTCCTTTGTTGAGTGTAATGGTATAGGTTTGACCGGGAAGCCACCCGAGCCGTGTTGTATCTGAAGGGGTGATCAGGACTTTGGTGCTGTCTTCAGGAGCAACAACGAAGAACCAGGAATACCATTCGGGGCCATTTTGCACCGTTGTACTGTAACTGCCTGGTGGATTTGATCCTGACTGCGTTTGAGCATAATTGACTGAATAATACGTATACCCATAGGTTTCGATTGGCATGAGCATGGTAGCCCCGGATACCATGGTATTGTACTGGTGCGCGTATACCGCTACTGGCACATCGCTTTTAATCTGGATTCCTTTCTTGAACAGCCCTTCTCCCGTAATCCTGGCATCTTCAGGTCCGCTTTTGGGAACAATCACCGAAAAATCGACGGTATTGGCAGGGATGGCAAAAGTTCTGGTCCAGCCAGTACTGTTGATGGAAACGGTAACATTGGCCGGCTGGGAGGCACTAATGTACAATTGCAATTCCTGTCCATTGACAGGAGGCTCATTGTTAAAGCTATAATTGAAACCATACCCCAGCCAAAACTCCCTTCCCCAATTCGATTTGTCTTGTGCTGCAAGAGCATTGCCAACCAAAAGCAAAAAAATTAGAAAATGGTGCCTGGATCTGCGCATAGGCGACAAATTTAAGCAATCAGGGGTGGGTTTTCTTAATAATTTGTAAAAATTAAGAATTTTGCTAACTTGGGCACTTCACTGAAAAAAACCATTTTACAACCAAAACTGATCAACATGATGAACCGACACTCCGCAAGGATGTTCCATCTCTTTTTTGCCCTTTGTGCAATCCTTGTTTCAACCTTTGTCTCAGCACAAGGTACTTACGATACCAACAAATGGCGGTTCAGCAACCCCAAGCCATTTGGATTCACCATCATTGATGTAGAATTCATGGACGACAACAATATTCTTGGTGTAGGAACAGACGGAGGAATTGCCAGGTCTGCGGATGGCGGAAAAAGCTGGTCCTATGGGGCTTTCACCTTTCCATCAGCTGCAGGGCCAGTAAACAGGCCCTCATTCAATGACTTACATGCAGTCAATTCAACCGTAGCCTATGCAGTGGGCTCAACGGGTGCCATGATCAAAACAACCGATGGTGGAAAGACCTGGAACCTGGTGAAAACACCCTTGTACAACAAGGGAAGAAATATCAACGCCGTTTGGTTCGTCAACAAGGACACGGGATATATCGGAGGTCAGCCCAATACACCCGATTCCCTGCCAAAGCTTTATTTCACCAGAAATGGTGGCAATACCTGGGACTCTATGGCTGCCCCCATGGGTGGCAAGTCAAGGATTGGCTATGTAAACAACCCCAACCTGGCGCCCATCATCGTTGATGTTACCGCCAAAGACAAGGAAATTTATGCCATCCAGTTTGTAAATGATAAGATTGGGTATGTTTCGGGTTCTGGCTTGAGTACATATGAACGCCACCCTGCTGTCGCTGCTGCAACAGGGCTACCCAATGGTACCACCACTACCAGCGGATCACATCATTCAAGCCTGCTTTGGAAGTTTGAAAATGGGGCACTAACCGATTACTCCACTTCTAAAGAGCGATTGGGATATACAGGTGTACCTGCTGGGACAGTAACAAATACAACCAGGTATGGATCCCCAAACAATACTACTCAAACCATGCGGGCTTTGCACATCATCAACGACTCAACGGTTTTGCTGATGTCATTCAACAACAATATTGTACTCCGTGTTCAAACTGGTAAAAACGATAGCACGGCCAATATAGCTGTTCCGGGAAGATTCGAAAAGGGTAAGTACGCAACACTCAACTTCCCTTTCCCTCCCGTAACCCCAATTGTTTCGATACCAAGGGTTCAAACCCTCTTGGTTTCCAATCCTTACAGAATTGTAAAAGCGCCCAATGGCAAACTGATGGCACCGGGTAATTTCGGACTGATGGCCACGTCAACCGATAATGGCGTGAACTGGATCATGGAAAACTCCCTTCCTCAGGGAAAGAATTTCAGTGGAAATGGAACATGGGCCATGGACATTTCGCCCAGCGGAAAATTCCTGACCATGGGAACCTTTGGGGTCTACACTGATTCCAGTGCAGGTGGAAAATGGGCAACCAATTATGAAACCACTCCTGCATCAGCCAGCTATTTTGAGATTGAATTCGCAGATTGTAACAATGGAATTGCCACTGGTGGAGGATCTGTTACCGTTACCACAGATGGGGGTAAAACATGGGTAGATAAGGTGAGGCGAGATTTTGCCAACCTGAACATCAGCATCAACGCGCTTGCCTATCCTGCTGTTGACAAGGCCTATTTTGCAACCAATGCGGGCTCCCTTTACCGTTCACTCGACAAGGGTACAACCATGGATCCACTTTACTCCAATCCCAACCTTCAACTCCAAGATGTTGTGGCCTTTGGCAAGGATACTGTAATTGTTGTGGCGTCTAGCTCCTTCAACGTTGCTGCCGCCAGCCGTACTTCGAATATCATCAGATCGGTCAACAATGGCGCATCTTGGCAGGTGATTGGCGGTTTCCCTGTTGGATCAACTGCTCCAACCATGAGCAAAATCTTCTTCCCCAGCAATACCATTGGGTATGTTGCAGGGAACAGGGGTGCGGTATACAAAACTACCAACGGAGGTACTACATGGACCAACATCAGTCCTTTCCCGGCACTGAATACAACCATGAATTATACAGAGATTTTTGCTTTGGACGATAATACGGTGTTTGTTACAGGAAACGGATTCCCCAGAAAGGTTGTCTATAAGTCTGTAGATGGTGGCACAAACTGGACAGACATCACCAACAACCTGGCAACACTTCCTGTTGGAAACCTGAATGCCATCTTGATGCATGATGTCAACAACGGATATATTGGTACTCCTGGCATAATGGTTTCCACCAACAATGGTGGTGCCACCTGGAACCTGGAAATCCCTCCTACCAGCAACATCTTTGAGACAATGGCTTTTGCGCCCAAAACCGTCCCTGCAGGAACACCGGTTTCCAACAGGAGATTGTTTGTTACCGGCGTTAACGTAAGCGGAGCTCCTTTGATGGAGTTTGGTGATACCACACTCTTGAAAGTTTCAACCACAGAAACCTCTACGCCCTCTTGCTCCAGTACTCCTAACGGTACGATTACCATTACTGCACAAGGAGGAATCGCCCCATACAGCTATAGCCTCAATGGTGGCGCTTTCCAATCATCCAATGTGTTGATGGGTGCTGCAGCAGGCAACAATACAGTCATCATCAAGGATGCTGCCTGTGAGTCCATCACAAAAATAGTTTTGGTTGATGTACTTCCTGCTCCTCTTGTAAATGCAGGACCAGACAAGGTGATTGTTGCGGGCGAGGAGATTGGCCTATGGGGATCTTCAGCAGCAACTGCAAAATCAATAGCATGGACTCCACCCATCTACATTACATCCGGTGCTTTGTCTTATATAACGTATGTAAACCCTCCAACCACTACCACGTATAAGCTCACAGTAGTGGATGCCATAACAGGTTGTGCAGGAAGCGACGATGTTTTGGTTACTGTTGCACCTTATTGTATTGCAGTGAAAAATGCCTTCACGCCCAATGGTGATGGCCAGAATGACAAGTGGCTGGTAACCAATGGTGGCGCTTGTACCAAATCCATTGCGGTCAAGGTTTTCAACCGTTACGGACAATTGGTCTTCAAGAATGACAACTACCAGAACAACTGGGAAGGAACAAACGATGGCAAACCAATTCCTGATGGAACCTACTATTACGTCATCACCTATGACCTGGTCAGCGGAAAGACATTCCAGACAAAAGGAGATGTAACCATTTTAAGATAATTCAAAAGACTGAACATGAAAAAATACATATACCTCATTGCGCTATCCATGGTCTTTACCGCTGCATCCGCCCAGCAGTTGCAAACCTCTTCCCTATACGAGGTACAGGGCGTATTGCACAATCCAGCCATGGCGGGCATGCAATCATCCAACTTTGTTGGCGCAACTTATCGCTCTCAATGGAGTGGAATCACTGGTAGTCCAAAAACAACCAATGTCTTTGGATCATTTGCTGTTCCAGACAAGTTGATTGGATTGGGTGGCTATATTTACAGCGATGTAACAGGCCCTACCTCAAGAACTGGTGCACAGTTCTCCTTTGCCAAGCATCTCCCCTTGTCTGATGGTTCCGGTAAATTTTCGATTGGTATTGAAACAAGGTTGTTCCAGTTTGGTATTGATAAAAATAAACTGGGCCTCACTTTGGGCAATGACCCAATTCTTGCAGGTGCAGAAACCAGGACCAAGTTTGATGCTGGTGTAGGATTGGCTTTTACCAACGAAAAACTACAGGTAGGTGTCTCCGTTGCACAGCTTATTCAATCCAAGCTTGATTTTTATACAGGCTCACAAACCCCTGCTGCACAGGGCCGCCTGTACAGGCATTTCTACCTCCACACCAACTACAGGATTGATGTGGGTGGCGGTACAACCATCATTCCCAACATGCTCCTCATTTATTTGCCCAGCACCAGCGCTGCAGAATTTCAGGCGGGTGCAAGGGTTGAGCGTGAACTGTTCTGGTGGGGAGTGGGTATCCGTTCCAGGCAAAGCTACATGCTCTCTGCAGGCCTGAACATCAACAAAAACTTCTCTCTTGGCTATGGTTATGATAGCTACATCAGCCCTATCAGCACCTTTGATGGGGGTGCCAATGGTCATGAACTCATGCTCCGCTACAAGTTCAACAAGAAATAATTCGATACGCGTCCATAAAAAAGGGGTTGAACATTCAACCCCTTTTTTTGCTTAGAATTTCCAGCCAATCCTAAGGGCTGTTCTGTTCATGGTGTACCGGTTCAGGTTTGTAATTGTTCTGGGAGACTGGTTAACCGGATTCCAGATTTCTGATTGAAAAGATTCTTCTACGGCCTTCATCACCCATGAAACGGAAAACTGCAATCTTTCTTTTTTCCGAATACGGATGATATTCCCTCCCCCAATTTCGCCATAAATACCCCCGCTGTATTTTTTTGTGATGGTTCGTCCTCCCCACCAGGAAGGTTCAACAACGGAACCCGATTTTACATTATATCCCCAACTTGACATGACAAACAGATTGACCTTTCTGAATTGAACTATTTTTCTTGCCTGAAAATACACTGGATAGGATTCAAACCTGTAATAGTCAAGAGCAGCGCCCATGCCAAGCATAAGCCTTTTTTTTTCAATGCCCGCATTAAGCCGGAAATCACGATCAAGCGTATATGATCCCACCATGATGCCTGCCTCGGGCACAAGCCAGGGTTTCCAATTTTTTTGTTGCGCGTTTGCCGGACCTGGTCCCAGCATGGCCAGGACCAAGGAAAATCCAATCATCTTTTTTAACATGATCAATTTTTAATGCTGATGCTTCCCTTTACCACCGGATTGGAAGGGACGGAGAAATCAATAAGATACAAGGCATCCGCGGCAGAAACCATGGCAATCTTGCCCAGGGCAATCACATCAAAAGCATTCATCCCTTTGACCTGCGCCAACTGTTTGATGTTGTTCACGTCTGCTGCATTGAAAAACTTAACGCCGTCGGCCCCTTCACAAATGATCAGGATATCACCCTCTTTTGAAAGTCCGTGAGGATTGGTCAAAGGATATGACTTCAGCAATTTGGGTTTGGAAAGATCTGAGATGTCGACAACATCCAACTGGTTGATGAAACCTGCACATTTTGTGCCATTGCGCAAGGTCACAAAGGCATTTTTGCCATCGCTGATTACTGGATCACATACACGCGCATGCGTGAAAGAGCCCATCTTGAAAGGATTGTCTTTTGAAGTAATGTCAAAAATATGCATGCCTGTCATGGATCCCAAAAACAGGTTTTTGCCAAAAGGGAAAATCGTTTCAATGTCCCAGCCACCAGCACTCAATTCTTTCACAAAGACAGGCTTTTCCGGGACTATGGTATTGAACACTTTGAGTTTGGAATGATCAACAGTATACATCCTGTCATCACTCAAGGCAAACCTTGCCATGCTGCCTCCCGTTCCATTGGAAACGCCTGAAGACGAAGAGGATGATGCAGACATGGTCATCAGCACATCAGATTTCATCATTCCCCAGTTGATGGTCTCATTGTTTTTCAAAACCGTATCAACAGCAATCCATTCCGTGATCACCATTTCCTTGTCTGGAACAAAGGAAGAATAATAACGCTGCGGAAATACACCAGGCACAACGGTCTTGAGCTGCACTGCCTTGGGATCGGTGATGTCTATCGCCACCAGATCAGTATACATGTCTGCATAGAGAATATTGCCCCGTACGGCCAGGTCTACGGCACCAGGAACATGCACAAATGCAATATTGTTGGGAGCAGAGGGATTTCTCACATCAATGATGTGCACGCCCTTGTTCAACTCATTCAGGAATACATAGCCATCCTTGTAAAAAAGTTTTCCGGGGGTATTCAATTCAATGGGTTTGCTGCTTTTGATGTTTGCCCTGACCTCATCCTTGGTTTTGTATTCCGGACGATATACGGTTGTGCGTGTCATGATCTGGTCTTTGATACAACCTTGTAAAAGGAGCAATATTGAAAAACCAACGATGGATAGAATACGTTTCATGGATGTTGTTTTTACCTTGACAGCAAATTTCAGCAAAATGATGCATACGGCCATCATCAATTGATGAATGGCATGAACTATACGCGCTTGTAATTGCGGAATGTGAAGGGCCTGATGCCGGTGTATTTCTCCAAAAGATATAAAAACCCTTTTTTGAGGGTGAACTTTTTCCGGGTTACGTCTGCCTGAATCTCCCAGTTCTTTTCACTGATCCGCTTTTGCATGACAATTGGATGGGATCCGGTAAAGCGTTCCAATGAATCGAACTCATCATAATTATACATCTCTTCTCTCTTTTCAAGGCTTTCTCTCATTGACTTGCTCATCCAATTGCTGCTGAGCTTGCGCACTTTGCGGTCCATGAGTTCCGGAGTTTTCACCCAGCCATAATGGTATACTTGTGCATCAACCAGTTTGCAGGGAAGGCGCTTGCCATCCATCCTAAACCCCTGTGCGTCCTTGAAAGAATAGATGCGCTTGTCGTTCCTGATGATCCTGATTTCCTTGTTGTACCACCTTCTGCTGTCACCATAATAATCATAGGTGCCATAAAAATGAACATATCCAAAAACCAATCCGAACACGGATGGATTGTTCAATTGTTTTTCACAAGCGGCCCTGATATTGTTGTGAAATTTTTCATGCACCACCTCATCACACTGGATATAAAAAGCCCAATCGCTATCATCAGCAATGTGTTGAAAAGCCTTGTTGGTTTCAATGGCCATCACATGACCTCCGGGGAGTTTGGAAAGGTCCCAATCGCTGTGCACAATCCTGATTTTGTCAGACCCGATTCCCCTGATCAGGCCTTCGGTATCATCATCACTCTTTCCG
>CAILKQ010000088.1 GCA_903834825.1 uncultured bacterium
CCAGTCGAAAATCTGCTGATCCTTTTTCCAGGCAGACTTCAGAGAATTTGGAAATGAAGCTGTAAAAAAGGGAAGAGGTCTTTTTTTTGAGATAGCTTTCATGGTCAGCCTCTTTGCGGCGGGTTCTGACGATCTCATACCCGCGCTCATGTTCTTTCAACATCATAGGGATCAATTCCGGAGGATGTTGTAGGTCGCAATCCATCATGATCACCATTTCAGCATCTGTATGGTCAAGCCCCGCCTTGATCGCATATTGGTGACCGAAATTTCTTGAGAGTTCAATGTATTTTACCCTGTGGTCAATTTCTGCAAGTGATTGAATGCCGGAAAGCGTCTGATCCGTGCTGCCATCGTCAATAAAAATGATGTTAAAATCATAATTGGTTTGACCCATGCACCTTGTGATTTCCTCATAAATCGGCCTGATGTTTCCCTCCTCATTGTGGGCCGGCAGTATCAGGGAAACTTTTTTCAAAAAAATAAATATTTAATCGCAAGTTATTTAAATTTTCGGCATCATTGAATTTTGTTTTACGGTCATTATATGAATAATTTTAATGAGTTTGTCTTTGGAATATGCAAAATTAACCTCTTCAACCCCCCAGCCTTCGGCTGGCAAGTTCAACCCCTTCAACTACTTCCTCCCTCGCTTGATCTCCTCCACAACCCCAGGATCAAGCAGGGTTGATGTATCTCCGATATTGTCGAGCTCGTTTTCTGCAATTTTGCGGAGGATGCGGCGCATGATCTTGCCACTCCTGGTCTTGGGCAATCCTGAGACCAGTTGTATTTTGTCTGGTTTGGCAATCGGGCCGATGATGCGGCTCACGGTAGCTATGATATCCCGGCGGGTCATTTCCTCACCACCATGTGTACCATTGTAGATGACAAAAGCGTAGATGCCCTGTCCTTTTACATCATGTGGGTATCCTACTACCGCACTTTCCACCACGCCGGCATGCATGTTGATGGCATTCTCCACTTCGGCGGTACCGATGCGGTGTCCGCTGACGTTCAGCACGTCATCAACGCGGCCCGTAATCCTGTAGAAACCATTGTCATCCCTGTAGGCGCCATCACCCGTGAAATAAAGGTTCTCATAGGTGGCAAAATAATTGGTTCTGCAGCGTTCATGGTCGCCATAAGTGGTCCTGAGCGTTGCAGGCCAGGGTGATTTGATGCAGAGGTTGCCGGTGACGTTGTTTTCTGTGATTTCCTGCCCCTTTTCGTCTACCAGCAAAGGCTGCACACCCGGCATGGGCAGGGTGGCATAGCTTGGTTTGGAAGGGGTAATGCCTGCCAGGTTGCTGATCAGTACACCGCCGGTTTCTGTTTGCCACCAGGTATCCACAATCGGACATTTTCTTTTACCAATGTGTTCATCATACCATTGCCATGCCTCTTCGTTGATGGGTTCACCAACCGTGCCCAATACCCTTAGGGAGCTGAGGTCCTTGTTTTGCAAGGGTCCCAGTCCGAAAGCCATCAGGCTTCTGATGGCAGTTGGCGCAGTGTAAAGAATATTGACCTTGAATTTATCGATGATGTCCCAGAAACGGCCTGCATCAGGAAAGGTCGGAATCCCTTCGAACATCAATGAAGTAGCGCCAGCACTGAGCGGTCCGTACACAATGTAAGAATGCCCGGTGATCCAGCCGATATCAGCCGTACAGAAATGGATTTCCTGCGGCTTGTATTGAAATACATTGACAAAAGTATAGTTGGTATAGACCATGTATCCACCGCAGGTATGCACCACACCTTTTGGCTTGCCGGTTGACCCGGAAGTATACAAAATGAACAGTGGGTCTTCGGCATCCATGGTTTCAGCGGGGCAATCAGGATTGCCTTCGGTTTCTACTTTTCGCACTTCATCTTCCCACCATACATCGCGTCCCATGATCATGCTGACAGCAGTTCGGGTATGGTTGTAGACGATTACACGTTTGACAAACTTGCAGCTGATCAGCGCATCATCAATCACATTTTTCAGCGGGATGTCTTTGGCACCACGGAAAGCACCATCGCAGGTGATGATGAATTCGGCATTGGCATCCTGCAGGCGGTCGGCAATGCTTTGTGCACTGAATCCGCCAAAGATGACAGAGTGGATGGCGCCAATCCTTGCACATCCCAAAACAGCAATGGCGAGTTCCGGAATCATGCCCATATAGATACAAACACGGTCGCCTTTTTTGACGCCATTGTTTTTTAATACGTTGGCAAACTGATTCACCTTGGTATGCAGCTGTGCGTAGGTGAGCATGCGGTGGTGATCATTCGGGTCATTGGGTTCCCAGATGATGGCAGGTTGGTTGGCCTTGTCGGCGAGGTGTCTGTCGATGCAGTTTTCTGTGATGTTAAGCTGTGCGCCACTGAACCATTTGATGGAGGGCTCCTTGAAATTCCAATCCAGGACCTTGTCCCAGGGCTTCTTCCACTGAAAATGACTGGCTACATCTCCCCAAAAACCCTCAGGGTCTTCAACACTTTTTTTATATGCTTCCTGATAACCCTCGTACGACGTAATCTGATATGGATAGCTCATAAGGCATTTAAAATTTAAGAATGGTAAGTTAAAAAAAAACAGATTCTTCCCGATATATTTTTATCTTGACAGCAAATTAACCGCTTAAAACAATTGCCTGACATGCAATCAACTGCAGAAAAAAAAACCATCAGAAAAGTGATATTCGCCTCCTCTGTAGGTACGCTGATCGAATGGTACGATTTTTACATTTTTGGTAGTCTTGCGCCCATTATTGCAATGCAATTTTTCCCCAAGACCAATCCCACTGCTGCATTGCTGTCAACCCTTGCAACCTTTGCAGCGGGCTTTATTGTCAGGCCTTTTGGCGCCCTCGTCTTCGGAAGGCTGGGCGATATGGTCGGCAGAAAATATACGTTCCTGCTTACCCTGATCCTGATGGGAGGATCAACCTTTGCCATCGGATTGGTACCAGGCTATGATACGATTGGCTTTGCCGCCCCATTGATTGTATTGCTCCTGCGTTTGGTTCAAGGCCTGGCACTCGGTGGAGAATATGGCGGCGCAGCCACCTACGTTGCAGAACACTCTCCGGCAGAACGAAGAGGATATTATACCAGCTGGATACAAACTACGGCCACACTGGGTTTGCTTTTGTCGCTGGGCATCATCCTGATCACCAGAAAAAGCCTTGCTCCCAACGATGCCGATTCAATCCGGGTCTTTGAGGACTGGGGATGGCGGATACCTTTCTGGTTTTCTGTTGTGCTGGTGGGCATGAGCATTTATATCAGGCTGAAGATGCATGAATCACCGCTTTTCAGCAAATTGAAGGCGGAAGGCAAAACCTCCAAGAATCCCATCAAGGAAAGCCTCATGCACAAGGGCAACCTCAAAATGGTTTTGTTGTCCCTTTTTGGTGCAACAATGGGACAGGGAGTGGTTTGGTATACCGGGCAGTTCTACGCACAAACCTTTTTGGAGACAGCCTGTAAAGTTGACTTTGAACAGACCAGGACCATCCTGATCTGGGCCATCATCTTTGCTACGCCGCTGTTTATTTTCTTTGGCAACCTCAGCGACAAGATCGGAAGGAAATGGATCATCATGGCGGGCTTGTTCCTGGCGGTGATTTCCTATCGTCCTCTTTATACAAAAATGCTGGCGGTGGCTTCTACCAAGGATGTGGTGATGGATGACAGCAAAACCAAGATTGAAAGGCTGATCCGTCCTGATGAGGTAAAAGGACACAGCATTCAAACCACCACCACCATTCATTTGTACCAGAATGGGATCACAGAAAAACTGGTCCACAATGATACGCTCTATGCCAATGGGCTGGAAAAGCCCCAGGCAGTGGACAAGCTTTCCAAAGAGCTTCCTGACGATGGTTACTGGACGATGGTGGCTTTGATTTTCGTTCAGATTGTTTTTGTGACCATGGTCTACGGACCGATTGCTGCATTCCTGGTAGAGATCTTCCCCACAAAAATCAGGTATACTTCAATGAGCCTTCCTTATCACCTGGGGAATGGCGTATTTGGGGGCATGACACCGTTTATTGCGGTTTTGCTGGGAACCCTTTATGCGGGTGACGTGTTGGTCGGGCTCTGGTATCCCATTGCCATTGCCGTGGTATGCCTTGTGATTGGTACCATCTACCTGTCCAACAAAATTGACCCTGAAGTAAACGATTGATCTTGACAGCGTGTCTGTATCAGCTCATATTATAAACGCAAAAACAAAGAAAATGAACACGGTTAAAAAATATTTAGGCCTTGTCTGGATTGCCCTTGCGGTATATTCTTATAGCATTTTGTTAAAAACGGCCCTAGAGCGGATTAGGCTTGTGCCAGGCACCGATACCATCATCCAATGGAGTATATTTGCCATCATCTTTTTACCCATTGCGCTTGGCTTCGTGATGTTTGGTTGGATGGCATTCAAAGGCGCCTATGACAGCCTGCCAGCATCCAGCGAAGAGGTGGAAGACTAAGCAAAACACATGTCCATCAAGGTTGATCATATCCTCAAACAGTACGGCGATCAGAAAGCAGTAGACCATATCAGTTTTGAGGTGGGTGCTGGAGAGATTGTTGGATTTCTGGGTCCCAATGGTGCCGGAAAATCCACCACCATGAAAATGATCACCGGCTTTCTTCGTCCGGATGAAGGACGCATAGAGGTCTGTGGTATCCTTGTTGAAGGGGAAGCCATCGCCACCAAAAAAAAGATTGGATACCTTCCCGAGTTGAATCCGCTTTACCATGAAATGTATGTCCGGGAATACCTGGGCATGATGGCTGGCCTTCACAAGATAACGGCACCTGCTGAAAGGATTGAAGCCGTGATCAACCTCACAGGATTAACGCCAGAATCACACAAGGAAATCGGACAATTGTCAAAGGGATACAAACAAAGGGTTGGCCTTGCTGCGGCCTTGTTGCATGATCCGGAAGTGCTGATCCTCGATGAGCCAACCACGGGCCTTGATCCCAACCAGATTGTTGAAATCAGGGAAGTGATCAGGAGCCTGGGCAAGAACAAAACCATTCTTTTTTCAACCCATATTTTACAGGAGGTAGAAGCCCTTTGCGAACGGGTCATTGTGGTCAACAAGGGCAAGATTGTTGCAGACGATAGCATTAGCAACCTTAAAAAACAACAAACCTCTTCCAGCATTCGGGTTGGATTCAGGGAAGAAGTATCCAAAGAGGCTTTGAATTCCATTTCAGGTGTAAGGGCTGTGCTTCAACTTGGCGCAATGGAATGGGAACTTGAAACCACTGATCCAGATGCATTGGGCAAAGAACTTATGGGTTTCGCTTTGCAACATACTGTGAATATCGTTTCTTTGCACACGCAAGCCCGGCGCCTGGAGGATATTTTCAGGGACCTTACCGGGGAGGCCATTTGATTTTCTCCTATACAAGCAGAACAACCCTTAAAATAAATCATCATGAGTTTTATTGCCAGCATTCACGCCAGACAAATCCTAGACAGTCGTGGTAATCCCACAGTAGAAGTTGATGTCATCACCGAAAGTGGTTTCATTGGCCGTGCAGCAGTTCCATCAGGCGCTTCCACCGGTAAGCACGAAGCCGTTGAGCTCCGTGATGGCGACAAGGCCGTTTATGTAGGGAAAGGCGTGTTGAAGGCGATTGACAACGTAAACAATATCATTGCCCCCAAGTTGTTGGGTGTACCTGTTACTGACCAGGCCCTGGTGGACAGGATGTTGATTGATATAGATGGAACAGCAAACAAAGCCAAACTGGGCGCCAATGCTACCCTTGCAGTGTCTATGGCAGTAGCCAAGGCAGGTGCTCAAGCCAGCAACCTCAACCTTTACAGGTACCTGGGCGGTGTAAATGCCATCACCCTTCCTGTTCCGTTGATGAACATCCTCAACGGTGGTGCGCATGCTGACAACAAAATTGATTTCCAGGAATTCATGATCGTTCCAACAGGTGCGGCAACATTCAGCGAAGGACTTCGTTGGGGTGTTGAGATTTTTCACCAGTTGAAAACCGTATTGAAGCAAAAAGGATACAGCACCAACGTAGGTGATGAAGGTGGATTTGCTCCAGATATCCAGAGCAACGAAGAGGCGATTGAAACCGTATTGCAAGCGATTGAAGCGGCAGGGTACAAGGCAGGGGAGCAGGTCTTCATTGCCATGGACGCCGCCGCCAGTGAAATGTACAATGAGGCCGATAATACCTATAAGTTTTACAAGAGCTCAGGAAAGGTCATCAGCAGCGATGAGATGGTTGCCTATTGGACAGCCTGGGTGGATAAATATCCCATCATTTCGATTGAAGATGGCATGGCTGAAGACGATTGGGATGGCTGGAAAAAATTGACTGAATCAGTGGGCAACAGGTGCCAGCTGGTGGGGGATGATCTTTTCGTGACCAACGTATTGCGCTTGCAGCAAGGAATTGACAGGGGTATTGCCAACAGCATCCTTGTAAAAGTGAACCAGATCGGAACCATTACTGAAACCATCAATGCTGTTCGTTTGGCACAAACCAATGGATATACTTCGATCATGAGCCATCGCTCTGGTGAAACAGAAGATACGACCATTGCGGATTTGGCTGTGGCCCTCAACTGCGGACAAATCAAAACCGGTTCAGCCTCCCGCACAGACCGCATGGCAAAATACAACCAGCTTCTCCGCATTGAAGAGGAATTGGGCGTGAATGCAGTGTATCCTAAAATGTAGTTTTGAGTTACTTCAAAGCATGAAAATCCTCCTCGCACCAGACAAATTCAAAGGCAGCATAGATTCCATCACACTCTGCAGGTTGATGCAACAGGAGATTGTTGCATCATACCCCGATGTCGAAGTGGAATCCTTTCCCATGGCGGATGGTGGCGATGGATATGCTGCTATCGTCAAGCATTATTTCAATACCAGTGATGCTCAGGTATTGACCGTTGATCCTTTGGGGAGGCAAATCAAGGCCACTTATCAAATCTCAAAGGAAACATCAACTGCCTATATTGAAATGGCGGCAGCAAGTGGTTTTGCCCTGCTTGCTCCCCATGAGCTGGATCCGATGAAGGCTTCCACCTATGGAACCGGGCTGATGATCCTGGATGCCATCAAAAGAGGTGCCAAAGAAATCTTTTTGGGTATTGGCGGAAGTGCCACCAACGATGGAGGAACAGGGATGGCGGATGCCCTGGGGTATATGCTGCTGGATAAAAATGGCGATCCTTTGGAGGCCTGTGGCGAAAACCTGGCTTCCATCAATGAGATCATCATGCCAGAAACAGATGTGCTGGAAGACATTCATTTTACAGTGGCCTATGACGTCAGCATTCCCTTTTTTGGCCTCGATGGGGCTGCGCATGTTTATGCTCCCCAAAAAGGCGCGGATGCAGCGCAGGTGGACGAATTGGACGAAGGACTGAAGCACCTTGATACCGTTTTCATGAAGTATTTTGGGAGGTCCGTTGAAGTGGCTCCCGGTGCAGGTGCAGCAGGAGGAATGGGCGGCGGATGTGATATTTTTCTGGGGGCAAGGCTGTTACCAGGGGTTGATCACCTGATCGCTGCTGTGGGCCTGGACAATAAAATTGCATCAGCGGATATCCTCATCACTGGTGAGGGAAGGCTGGACGAGCAATCCTTTCAGGGAAAGGTCATAGGAAAGCTGGTCGATCACGCCAGAAAGCATGGTACAAAGCTCTATGCTATCTGTGGAGATAGTTCAATGAACATCAAAGACCTCAATGCAATGGGCGTAGACAGGTTGGTTACCCTTGCTTCACTGGCAGGTTCCAAAGAAGAAGCCATGGCCCATCCAGACAAGTTTCTGTCTGCCGCAATTAAAAAAATACTTTAGATTTAAGGTATGATGCGGCCGGTCAGCAGTTATGAAAAATACCTGCATCCGTACTGTCCCATCTTTCAAAAATTCTAAATTGCTGTGATACTGATGAAGGATACATTAAACCAGTGGGGCAAGGGAAAAAAGCCGTTTGTTTTCTTGATTGATTTTGAGTGCAAAAAGCCTCTTGCCTGGTTGATGGAAGATTGTACGGAGGATTTCAAGTATAATTTTCAAGGGGTCTCCAATCACAATTTTTCAACATCAGTACGTCAATTCCAGTTTGATAAATCTCCGATTTCTATACAAGAATATGCAGTGAAGTTCAATAAAGTAAAGGAGCATATTTCTTACGGTAACAGTTTTTTAATCAACCTTACCTGTTCAACAACAATCACTACAGACTTGTCGCACCAGGATATCTTTGAAGCGACTTCGTCAAAATACAGGGTATGGTTCAAAAACAATTTTGTTTGTTTTTCTCCAGAAACATTTATCAGAATAAAAAACGGGAAAATATATTCTTTCCCGATGAAGGGAACAATTGACGCAAATATTCAGGACGCCAAAGCAATCATTCTAAACAATCCCAAAGAACAGGCGGAACACGCAACCATTGTTGATCTTATTCGAAACGACCTGAGTCGGGTCTCCAAAAATGTTAAGGTGCTGCGGTACCGATACTATGAAGAATTGCAAACCCAGCAAGGAAAGATAGGGCAGGTAAGTTCAGAAATCGCAGGGGAACTGCCCGATAATTTCAACGAGTGCATTGGAGATATTATTTTTAGTTTATTGCCAGCCGGATCAGTGTCCGGTGCGCCCAAGAAAAAAACCCTGGAGGCAATTCATGAGATTGAGGGGATGGAGCGTGGATATTATACGGGTATCGCAGGTTATTTTGATGGAGAGGAATTGGATAGTTGTGTGCTGATTAGGTATGTAGACGATAAAAATATTTTTAGAAGTGGTGGCGGGATTACGTTTCAGAGTACGTTGGCGACCGAATATCAGGAAATGATCGACAAAATATATGTTCCAATTTATTGAATCAATTAGGATAAAAGAGGGTATAATTGAGCGCCTCGATTACCATCAATCAAGGGTAAACAGAACGTTCTTAAATTTTGGTAAGTCCCCTTTTTTTCAGCTCAATGAAATAATTACTCCAAATGCATTGAATGCAGGCGGTGTGGTCAAGTGTCGCGTAAAATACGACCTTCAGCAGGTGCTCGACATAACCTATTCTGCATATGCAGTAAAAAAAATTGGAAGCATCTCTTTGGTAGAATTGGAGGGAAGAAAATATGACTTTAAATACGCTGACAGGGACTGGATTACCAATTTACTTTTGAATGCCGGCACCGATGAAATCATCATGACGGATCAGGGTGTTGTTAAAGACGCCTCTTATGCAAACCTTGCTTTTTATGATGGCAAGTGTTGGTATACCCCTCAAATTCCCTTGTTGGAAGGAACGCAAAGGGCTTTTTTGCTTGAGGCCAATAAAATTCAACTTGCAGAAATTAGAACGAGTAATTTGCACCAATACCAAATGGTAAAGATTATCAATGCATTGATGACATGGGAGGAATCTCCAACCATACCAATGTCTTTGTTAGCCTAGTATTTTCAGACAACGAAAAATGGTTTCACTATGAAAAAAATTATATCAATTGCTGTTTTCATCATTACCGCATTTGTTTCATTTGCGCAGCATACATCCAGAACTGCTGTTTGGAATAACAGTTTCAATACATTAGCGCAAGACGATTGGCTGGTAAAACCTCCCACAGCAAAAGCCAATGTGTACAGTGATGAAAAAGAAGGGAGCCTCATTCTGTATAATGGTTTGGTGCGCAGAAGTTTTGGCATGTCACCCAATTTTGCCTGTTATGATTTTCAGAACATGGCTACCAGCCAGCAATTGCTGCGTGCCATCAGGCCCGAAGCCAAGCTGATCATTGATGGAAAGGAATACAATGTTGGTGGAGTAATTGGCCAACAGGAAAAAGCATACCTGCAAAAAGAATGGATGAAGGGCTTCAAGGCAGGCGCAGATGATTTTATGTTTGTTGGATATACTGTCGCCGACATCAAACCATACATCAACTGGAAGAGAACAACCTGGGCATCGGTGAACAAACAGGCCACCGGAAAAGAACTGATGATCAGTTTTGCTTCTCCACTTCCATCATTGAAAGACATCACCGTGGTCGTTCATTATGAACTCTATGATGGATTGCCCCTTATGGTGAAATGGATTGAAGTGAAAAACAATTCCCTTAAAAATATTGTGGTGAACAGGATTGTCAATGAGTCGCTTGGGCTTGTTGAAGAAGAGAGTGCGGTGGTGGGATCGCCAGAGCAAATGAAAAAACAACACGGCATCTATGTTGAAACAAATTATGCTTTCAACAATGCCATGCGCTATGATATCAGCGACCAAACCACCCATTGGCTAACTGATTCATCCTATACCTCACAGGTTAATTACAATTATCAAACGCCCTGTGTATTAGAGGTCTATCCTGAAAAGGTAAAAGCGGTTGTGCTTGCTCCCGGTGAAACCATCAAATCGCCCAGAACGCATGAGTTGTTGATGGACAGCTATGACCGTGAAAGAAGAGGGATGATGATCCAGCGGATGTATGCCACCGTTGCGCCCTGGACAACGCAGAACCCTATTTTCATGCACCTGGTCAGCAGCAATGACCAACAGGTGATGACTGCCGTAGACCAGTGTGCAGCAACCGGATACGAGGCATTGATCCTCAGCTTTGGCAGCCATTGCAACATGGAAGACACCAGCGCTAAAAATATTGCCAGATGGAAATACCTTACCGATTATGCGCACAGCAAAGGAATCCTTGTAGGCAGTTATTCTCTGTTCAGCAGCCGCAGGATCAATGATGAAACAGATGTGATCGATCCCAAGACCGGCAAGCCCGGTGGCGCTTTCTTTGGGAATGCTCCCTGCATGGGAAGCCAGTGGGGCCTGACCTATATCGACAAGCTGAAATATTTCATCACCAAAACAGGCTTTGATCTGTTTGAAAACGATGGACCGTATCCTGGAGATGTTTGCGCGTCAACCGTTCATCCTGGTCATAAAGGGTTGGATGATTCGCAATGGCGCCAAATGGAATTGCAAAAGGGATTGTACCGCTGGTGCAATGAGCATGGGGTGTACGTTAATGCCCCTGATTGGTATTTTCTGGATGGAACCCACAAAATTGGTATTGGTTATAGGGAAGTGAATTTTTCTCTTTCACGCGATCAGCAAAAAATACTGAACAGGCAGAACATCCATGATGGTACATTTGAAAAACTGCCCTCCATGAGCTGGGGGTTTGTGCCGCTTACCCGTTACCAGGGCGGTGGGCCAGAAGCTGTTTTGGAGCCCCTGAAAGACCACCTCAAGGATTATGAAATGCTGATGGTCCAGTATTACGGAGCAGGCGTTCAAGCCTGTTACAGGGGCCCGAGGCTATACGATACTACCACAACCAAGGCACTTGTTACCAACACCGTTTCTTGGTACAAAAAGTACCGCGATATCCTGAATGCACCCAATGTGCATTTAAGACGGGCAGATGGCCGAGATTGGGATGGTTTTATGCATGTCAGCCCAAACTTGAAAGACAGGGCTTTCGTATTGCTTTTCAATCCAACGCCGGAAACCATCCAGAGACAGGTTGTTCTTCCCCTTTACTATACCGGACTCAACACCAAAGTTGAGGTTGCCGAAAAAGATGCCATGCATCGGCAGTTAATGGCTGACAACAAAGGCAACATCAAACTGAACGTGAGCATACCTGCCGGAGGCTATACCTGGTATGTGATTCGCGAAATCAACTAAGCACAAAAAGGGCCGAGGCAGCTCCGCTATTTTTTGCCCAAATGGCAAAAAGATTTTGCTCATTCAATATAAGTCTATAAATTTGGTGGACTAAAGGCAATGTCACGTGGCCGAGGGGTTAGGCAGAGGTCCACAAAACCTTTTATGGCGGTTCGACTCCGTCCGTGGCGTCAACAATGTTCGTGTATTCTTTTGGGTGAGGAAGGGGTTGCTTATAATTTTAAGTAACCCTTTCTCTTTTTTTCTTCCATCTTCTCGATGGCATAGCGGAGCATGGTCCTGGGCATGCGGGTGGCAAATTCATCAAGGAATTCCTCAATGGCCAATGGGTCTTTTTTCCATCCCTCCCTTAACATCCAACCCGTTGCCTTGTGCATCAGGTCGTGTTTGTGGGATAGCATGATTTTACTGAGTTCCAGGATATCTTTCAGGTCATTGTTTTTTCTGATAAAATGCCAGGTCGCGACTACGGCAATGCGGTTTCTCCACAACAGTGGGTCGACCGCAAGAGTGTACAATATTTTTCTATCCTTGTTCTCTAACCATTGTCCCAGGATGATGTGTGCACTCGAATCGACCAGGTCCCAGTTGTTGATACCGTCTGCCTTCGACAGGTAAAGGTCTACCCATTCTTTTTCCTCACCTGTTTTTTTGCTTTCAATAAACTTCTGACACAGGATGAGAATGCCTGTCAATCGCTCTTCGTGGTAAGGGGAATCGAGCAATGCAATGATAGTAGCTTTGCTTGTTGTTGAATGGTGTTTTTTTACTACTGTTCGTTGGTCGGGAACAGTGATCCCATGAAACTTGTCGCCTTCGCCATATTGTCCCTTTCCTGTTTTGAAAAAACGGGGAAGGAATGCGGCTTTCTCTGCTGTTGCAAATGCTTTCAGGTCTTTGACGATTGCCGTGAAACTTCCCATCCTAGGCGGCAAGTTTTTTCAGTGCTGCAACAAATGCATCAAGTTCTTCCAATGTTGTATATACATTGGGTGTGATGCGGCAGCCATGCACATTGGCAGTGTCAATGGCAACAGTAAAAATTTTGTGCTCGTCCATCAGTCGTTTGGCGAGGTCTGCTGGAGTCATCCCAGCGATGCCTACGTTGGCAATACCACAAGAACGCTTATCATCTGTTGGCGTATTGATGATGATTTTAGGAATATTTTTTACCCTGCTGGTCCAGTATTGTTGAATATACCGAAGCCGCTTTTCCTTTCTCTCAGCCCCAATCATGTTGTAAAAATCAATGGCATCTTCAATGGTAAGATCGGTTGCACAGGCATGTGTGCCAATATGGTTCAGTCTACGGATGTCCGAGAGGTCTTTTGTTCCATCACCAATCAGTGGCCAGGTCTTGGCAATCTTTTCTTTTTTGACAAACAGGAAACCTGCACCCAGTGGCACACTCATCCATTTGTGCAGCGATGTTCCGTAGTAGTCGCAGTCCAGTTCACTGATTTTGTATTGGATGTGGGCAAAGGCATGTGCGCCATCTACCATCACCTCAACACCTTTGCTGTGCGCCATGTCGCATATTTTTCTGACAGGCAGTATTTGTCCGGTGATGTTGACCATATGGGGAACCATCAGGAGCTTGGTTTTGGGGGTAATTGCTTTCTCATACAGCGAAACAATTTCCTCATCGGAAGCAGGAAGATTGGGGATAGAAACCTTGTTCAATACAACCCCATATCTTTTTGACACCTGTTCAAACATATCAAGCATCGAACCATAATCCTGGATGGCCATCAATGCCTCGTCGCCGGCTTTCCAGTCTTGACCGGCAATGACCAAGTCCAAAGACTCTGTTGTGTTTCTGGTGATGATCAGTTCTTCAGGGCTACAACCCGCTACGGCAGCCAGTTTTGCTGCCATGCGTTTTTTGTTATCCCTTTGGACAGTCCGCATATAGAAAGACCCCTGGTAATTGATATCCCTGATGTGCTGGATGTATTTTTCCAGCGTGGGTTGTGGAATGAAATTGTAGAAGCCATTTTCCAGGTTGATGTAATCTGGCTTGAGCATGTATTGTGTCCTGATCTGATTCCAGAACTTGTCATCAGCAGCCAATGCTGCTGCACTGGAATGTTTCTTTGTTTCAAAAAGGGCTGCCAGTGCATCCATGCCCAAAGTGGCAGCGATGCCGGTGAGGGTTGCGTTTTTGATGAATGATCTCTTGTTCATGAGATCAATTTAATCAAAAATCAGGAATCAGTAGAAAACCTCAAACTTAATTTTCACTTCATTGTCCACCTGTTTCAGCATAAAGCTGGGTCTTGTAACCTTGAAGTCTTCCAACAGGAAGATAAAGCCGCCTGTAATTTGTGTTGAGCCGTTGCTATTTTTTGCCGTTGCCTTGAAGCTGGTTTCCTTGCTCTGGCCATGGAACTGCAACATTCCTTTTACATCCAGTTCTCCAGGTTTAGATTCGGTAATGGAAGTACTCACAAAACTGATGTTCGGGAATTTCA
>CAILKQ010000089.1 GCA_903834825.1 uncultured bacterium
ACCTGCGATCCATAACAAATAAACGTATCCAACCCTGCATTCGCTACCGGATAGGGAACGGTGGTTACCACAAAACCATCATTGGCCTGGCATTTGCCAATCGTTGCCAACACCGAATATCGGGTGGTCTGTGTGGGCCTGGCCCAAGTATTCTTCGAAGCAGGTGTTGATACAGTGGCGGCTGGCGACCATTGGTAGTTCACCCCATCAGAAAAAGGACGCAGTAAAATACTATCCCCCAAACAAACCGTCGTGTCTGAACCCGCTTTCAATGTAACAAACGTCTTTACATCCACAAAAACAGTAGCACTGTTGATGCAGCCGGGAGACTGCGTCAAGGTAACCGTATACCGCGTGGGAACATCCGGACTCACCAAAGGATTGAATATCCCCGTGCTGCTGATGTTGTAGTTCGGAGACCAGGAATGAACCCCAATGCCTGAAGCGGTGAGCTGTAAAGTATCAATGTTACAAATCAAGGTATCTTTTGGAACAATCAGGGTTGGCTTGTCGGCCACTGTGATTTGTTTCAAGACCGTATCCACGCATCCATTGCTGTTGGAAACAATTAGAGAAACAGTGAATACCCCTGTCTGAGGATAAATATATGTTGAAGAAACATTGATAGAAGTATCATCATTGGTATTGGTATTGCCAAAATCCCATTTCCATTTATTGACAAATCCACTGACGGTTTTTGATGCGTCTGTGAATACATAAGGAACACCTTTACAGGTTTCCTGAACAGTAAAATCTGGGATAAACCCTGGGTAAACCTTTGCAATGGTATATCCAGTATCTGAGCACTGATCATTCCTGTTGGTGATCAGGCGGACGGTATAATCTCCCGCAGCTGGGAATGTAAAAGAGGGCGATGGCGCTGTTGATACATCAGTTGTGGAAGATGCAATGCCAAAGTCCCAATCAAATGTTTTGATCAATGGACTGGTAGAATTATTTTTAAAGTTGACGGTAAAGCCATCGCATGAAATACTGATGGGATCCAGGTCTGCGGCCGCTATACTACAGTCTGCAATTTTCAGGTGAAGGTCTTTTCTGTGTACATTGATGACTTGTCCATTTCTTTTCTCAACAACAGCCACAGTAATAACATAAATACCTGCCACGGGAGCAGTGCCGGTAATCATTCCTGTAACGCCATTGATTTGAACCAAAGGGCCTAGGGGCAATTGCGCATTGAAGCCGAAATTATAATTAAGGGAATTATAGGGAGGCGCACTGGCAACAGTGGGTGCAGGCCCCATCGAGGTTCCACCCAGATAGGCTTCTTCAAACCGGTAGCTCAACTCATCCTTGTCAGCATCAACTGCTGCGAAGTCATACTTAAAATAGTTGTTGGCACAAATAACAACAGTATCACTGGTTTTAAAAATAGCAGAACTGTTGGCGGGGGCATTGGCCCCACTGCTGGTACCAGGAATATTTGCTGTATAGGTTACCCCTGCATTCTGAGAATTGACAACATTGAATATCCCGTCAATCCTGCAGCAACGCTGGTAAGAAATGGCATAGCCCGATGGATTAAAAGGCAGGTCAATTTCAAACGTATAATACCCAACTTCATAACAAATTACTGGCGGATTGCTGATGCAAGGATCGGGGTTAACAAGGGAAATTGTTTCCTTTGATGTCAGCGGTATACTTCTATTGGCAAAAAAGCTGGAACTACCACCAGGATAAATGGTGATGGTGGCATTGGCATCAAGTTGTGCCCCATCAGTATGGCAATCACGGTATAATTTGAGTGTAACGCTGTATCGGCCTGAGTTGGATGCGTTGCTGGATGGTCCGAGATAGGTATAACTCATCTCTCCGCCCGCGATATGTTTTGCGAGAGAAGGAAGCGAAATGAAAAATAAAACAATCAGTATAGATAGTACCCGTTTCTCCACCAATGTGAGTTGATCGTATTGTTAGCGTGCTTGACGATAAAATTAACCTTTTGTTTTTTCAAATGACAACTTCTCCAAAGAAGTATCCTTGGGCTTCAATGCTTTAACATTTTTTTTCATCCTTGCTCAGCATCCAAGACCTAAAAGACAATACCAAAATAAGGGGATACCAGCCAAGATTGATGATACCTGGATGCAGCAGCACAGCTACCATCAAGACCAGAAGCAGGAGGCTGTAGTACCTGAGGTATTTTTTCAACCATTGTTGAGGCCTGTTGAGGAAGAATGCAACCAGCAAGTTGATCGGCATTGCCCATAACAAGTTGATGTTATTGGCAAAACTCTGGTGATCGGTTCCGAACCACATAAAAAGCAATACCAGGCCAAGCAGGCCAGATACAACAAAAATGACCCTGTCCATGATCGACTGAAATGAAACCATGCCTTTCGACCTTAAAAAAGAAGGAAGGATGACCAAAAAAGAGAGGATTGAAAAGCAAAATAAAGGTGTTTCCCAGAAGGGCAGTTTCACGGGAAGTTCTTGTGCATTGGGCAAATGCACCTGATCTCTTTCTACCAGCTTTGCTTTCCCTTTAATGGCAAGGGATACTCCCTGGGCAAGGTAATCTGGCAAGAACATACATTCAGCTGTAGTCATGGTTTTATCTGCACCAATGCCCAACAACAGATCAATGCCAAGGGTTGTCCATTGCATTTCTGCCCTTGAAAGATAATTGTGCAGATAATCCCGGAAGGACGTTCCGTTTTCAGCAAAGGCACTGGGTTCAAAAGCATTTTCTTTGTTGGTCTTGAAAATAATATCCCTCAGCCTAGTGGCACAGTTGTCGTATAAAAAATCATATTTGTAATACCGGTTCTCTTCCCGCACATTGTCAAAAAGGCTGCGCTGGATTTCTTTTTTTTCGGCAGGGCTCAGCTGCAAAACCTGCTCTGTCACCCCTCTTTTGAAATATGCATATTCGTAAAGAAAATCAGGAAAGCTTTGCTGGCTGAGAAAATACATCAGCTTGCCCCGAACAAATTTTGAATAGAAATCTGGATCATCAAAATTGAAAGTACCATAGTTGTAGATGATGTCGGTATTGGCCGCTGTATCAACAATCCTCAACGCAGTATGACCAAACACTGAATACAATTCAGCTCCGGGGGCACAGGTAATCAGGCTGACCTGCAAGCGACTGCTGTCTGGTGCAGCATGGCTTGAACCTGCGATCAGCAGTACCAAAGCAATGAAATAAGTTTTGAACATGCGCATGATCTAGCGGCTGTAGTTTGGGGCTTCTTTGGTAATGGCCACATCGTGTGCATGGCTTTCCCTGATGCCTGCATGGGTGATCCGAATGAACTGTGCTTGCTGGAGTTCCTGCACATTTTTCGCACCACAATAGCCCATACCAGCCCTCAATCCGCCAACATATTGGGTGATCACTTCACTGAGATGCCCTTTGAAGGGAACCCTGCCTTCAATTCCCTCAGGTACCAATTTCTTGATCCCCTCCTCGACATCCTGAAAATACCTATCACTGCTGCCTTGCTGCATGGCTCCAATCGAACCCATCCCACGGTATTGTTTAAACTTTCTTCCTTCGTAAATAATGGTCTCACCCGGGCTTTCCTCAACACCTGCAAAAACACTGCCCATCATGACGGTGGATGCTCCGGCTGCGAGGGCTTTGACAAAATCACCTGTATACCTGATGCCTCCGTCTGCGATGATGGGAACATTCATTTTTTTCAACGCAGAAGATGCTTCGAGGATAGCAGTGATTTGAGGCACTCCGGCTCCTGCAACAATGCGGGTTGTACAGATGGAACCCGGACCGATGCCCACTTTCACACAATCAGCCCCTGCATCTGCCAATGCCTTTGCCCCGGCTGCTGTTGCTACATTCCCTGCAATGATGCTCAGGTTCTTGAAATTCTTTTTCAACAATTTGAGTGAATCCACCACCCCTTTGGTATGGCCATGGGCACTGTCAAGACAGACCACATCTACACCAATTTGTTGCAGGGCTGCTGTTCTTTCGAGCATGTCTTTGGTGATGCCCAAAGCTGCGCCTACGCGCAACCTTCCAAATTCATCCTTGACTGCATTGGGAAAACTCTTCAATTGTAATATATCCCGGTAAGTGATCAAGCCTTTCAGTTGACCATTCCTTGACACTACCGGCAGCTTTTCTATCTTATAATTCTGGAGGATTTTTTCCGCTTTCTTGAGGTCAGTTCCTTCCGGTGCAGTCACCAGGTTTTCCCGGGTCATCACCTCACTTACTTTCTTCTTTTTATTGGTTTCAAACCTGAGGTCGCGGTTGGTTAAAATACCCACCAGTTTGTTGGATGCACTCACGATGGGAATACCACCAATTTTATTTTCTTTCATTAACCTGAGGGCATCTGCAATGGTTGCATCCTCATGCAAAACAACAGGATCAATGATCATGCCGCTTTCACTTCTTTTCACCCGACGAACCTGTTCGGCCTGTTGGTCAATGCCCATGTTCTTGTGCAAAATACCAATCCCTCCTTCCCTTGCCAATGCAATGGCAAGGGTTGCTTCTGTTACAGTATCCATCGCTGCAGAGAGCAGTGGTATGTTCAAAACAATGTCTTTGGTAAGATGCGTAGCGATGTTGACCTCCCTGGGCAATACGTCTGAATATGCCGGAACGAGCAATACATCATCGAAAGTCAAGCCTTCTCCAAAAAATTTGGGGGCTAGTTGATTTCTTGTTGCCATATGCGAAGATAAGAAAAATTTAAAAAAATCCCTACGGCTGACAAAATCCGTATAATTTACCCGGTAAACTTGTGATCAGCCCAGCCATTTCCAAAGACAATACATGCGCAGATACCAAGCCAGGATTGAGCCCTGATACATTTGTCAGCAGATCTATCGGACAGGGATCATGGTGGCTGATGATGGATAAAATAACATTTTCCTCATCTGAAAGAGAAGCTTTCATCGGATGCTGAACCTTGGATGATTGGTGCTGGTCTTCGGCCCAGTTCATGAATTCAACCAGGTCTTGTCCGCAAGTGATCAGGTTGGCCTTGTGGTTACGGATCAATTGGTTGCAACCTTTGCTGCTGGGGTCGGTGGCCCTTCCCGGATAAGCCAGTACATCCTTGTTGTAGCTGTTGGCGATGTCTGCAGTAATCAGGCTACCACCCTTTGATCCACTTTCCACCACTACAACCGCATCTGCCATTCCAGCGACAATCCTGTTTCTCTTGGGAAAATTTTGTTTTTCAGGCTTAATACCCTCCATAAATTCTGACAGCAGCCCACCCTGCTGCAACATTTCAGCGGCAAGCGCTTTGTTGGCATGTGGATACAATTGATCAAGACCATGACCCAGTACACCGATGGTCTCCAACCTGTTGTTCAATGCTTCCTTGTGTACGAGAGTATCAATACCATAGGCCAGACCACTCACCACCATTACATTGTATTGCCCCAAAACAGCCATCAACTCTACCACCCTATCTTTTCCGTATTGGCTGGGAGACCTTGTACCGACAACACTGACCACGCGTTTGTTCAACAGGTCTGATGAGCCTTTGTAATACAATACATGCGGAGCATCCATGCAATGCTCAAGTTTGGAAGGATAACCTTGGTTTCCTTTTACCAAAACCGTGATGTGATTTTTTTGAATGAAACGCCATTCTGCTTCAACACGTTGTTGAACATGGCAGTTCCTGATGGATGCAGCACGAACAGTCCCGATGCCGGGAACCTCTTCCAGTGCTTTGGGGCTTGCGCTTAACACAGATGCTGCTGATCCAAAATGTTTCAGGAGAATACCAATCTGGATATCCCCCACTTGAGGAATCATGGTCAAACTGAGGTGTTGCAAAAGTTCTGCGTCGTTCATGGCAGGCAAAACTAATTGCCCCCTAGCCTGCACAAATGAGATTTACACGAAATCAAAACGTATTAAAACTTCCCAATTAAGTGAAAACATCAATTGTTTGAAATCACTGTCATTTCTGTTCTTCGGTTCAAGGTTCGGCCCGGCTCTGTGGCGTTGTCAGCAACCGGCTGAGCAGCCCCAAATCCTTTGTGGGTAAGCCTTGCAGCAGCAATTCCTTTTGTGATGATATACTCCACCACTGCCTTGGCCCTGGATGCAGACAAAACAAGGTTATCCGCATCTTTTCCAACATTATCGGTATGGCCACTGATCTGAACCTTGAGTGCTGGATTCTCCCGAAGGATGGATACAATTTTTTCCAGCTCTGCAATGGA
The DNA here is from genome assembly GCA_903834825.1 of uncultured bacterium. Taxonomy (GTDB): domain Bacteria; phylum Bacteroidota; class Bacteroidia; order Chitinophagales; family Chitinophagaceae; genus Pollutibacter. Next base: position 6,187 of record CAILKQ010000089.1, read on the forward strand.
TTCAGGCAGCAGTACAAATTTTCCAGTTTCAAAAAGAATATTGCGCAACACGATATTGGCTCCTTTTGCGAAAGGTTGCAACGGAATATTCACTTCAAAATGATCACCAGAAACCACCTCCTTGAGCATGAACCGGTTGGAATAAAAAAGGTAGCCTTTTTTGTTAACGCTGAAGGCATAATCGCGGCCGAGCGGAAGGGTTGAGAGATAGTTGCCATCAGCATCCGTCTGCAACTCATTCACCACCCGTTTGCTGCTGAGATCAATCAACTCTACAATAGCACTCAAGCCCTTTCCGGTAGCACTGTCATAGACCTTGCCCTGTACCCAGGTGGTGTTGAGGGGGCGAAGATCTTCCCTTAATGCAAAGGTGAATATGTCCAACCCACCTCGGCTATCAGCCCTGTCACTTGAATAAAAAGCATTGACACCATTGGCTGCTACAATCAGGCCACCTTCGTTATCAATCGTATTGATGGGATAACCAAGATTTACCGCCGTATCAAAGCCACTTAATTTTTTCTTTGAAAAAAAGATATCCTTCCCACCATATCCCTGTAAGCCTGAAGAGGTAAAATACAGGGTCTCATTGTCTGCATGCATGAACGGTGCACTTTCATCTCCAGCAGTATTGACAAGCGGCCCAAGGTTTTGTGGTGAAGACCATCTGCCATTCGGGCGAAGCCTGGAAACATAGATATCCGAACCGCCATATCCTCCTGGCCTGTTGGAAGAGAAATAAAGTTCCTGCTTGTCTGGTGAAAGACAAGGCGTTGACTCCCAAGCATCTGAATTGATGGCTTCTCCAAGGTTTTCTCTTTTGCTCCAGCCTGAAGCCGTGAGAAAAGAGATGTAGATATCGCAACTGCCATAGCCATCAGGAAAATTACATCCCGCATACACCAGCCACCTACCATCTTGGGAAATATGCTGGGCGCCTTCATTGAATGGTGTATTGACCGTGCCCTGCAGCGGTGTTGCCTGCACCCATTTGTTGTCGGCTGCATTGGCCTCATAAAAGTCTTCATTGCTGCCATTGACGCGGCGGGTAAATACAAGGGTCTTTTCATCAATGGTCAGTGAAGGGAAATATTCTGGGAAAATTGAATTGATGGCATCACCGGCATTTCGAAACCCGGAACTGGAAAGCTGAGGGTGTTGATGGGATTGTTCAACGGCAAATGCATAATTTTTTTTCCTGAATGTACCTGCCTTGATAGAATTTTCATTCAGTTTGGGGATTGCCAAAAAAAGGTCTGCTGCTTTCAATGCTTCCTGGAATTTCCCCATTCCAGCCAGGTTGATGCTGTAGGGAAGCAAGTACTCCCTGGCATAAGCAGAATCCATTGCAAAAGCCCTGCTGTAGGCAGTTACAGCCTCATTATAGCGCTTCAACTCTCCCAGGATTCCGGCTTTGGAAAGTTGTGCGTCAAGATAAGCAGGATCGTTCTCCAATGCCAGGTTGATCAGTCCCAATGCATCCTGGTAAAGATCCTGATCGGCATATTCCAGTGCCTTGGTGTAAAGGGCCTTGTTCTTTTTAGCAATCTTTAAAGGATCATATTGCTGGGCAAACCCAATCTGAAAAAAAGAGGCCAACAAAACAATGATCAATATGCGCATCCATGAAATTACTTTATTTAACAAAATGGAGGGTGCTATGATTTGTTAATGTATTGAGTCCGGGGAAATATGAGTCAATCAACTGATTCAATCCATTGATGAAAGATCAGGGAATATCCAGGAATTTATGGGTTTGAAGCGAGAATTTCCATTGAGGATTTGCCTTCACATGGTCAATGATCAATGGGTTCATTGCTGCAGCCCTGCTCCATTCGGGTTGCAGATAAAGCAAACAATCTTTGGAAACCTTTGCCGCATATTGCTCGGCCCAGTCAAAATCACTCTTGTTGTAAATGACGGTTTTCAATTCATGGGCTGCTGCAATTATTTCATCCAGCGGTGCCTTGAATTTTTTGGGTGAAAGACAGATCCAGTCCCAGTTGCCTGATAGCGGATGGGCTCCGGACGTCTCAACATGTGTACGAATGCCTTTGTCTTTTAGCATTTCAGTAAGCGCATCCAGGTTGTGCATCATGGGTTCTCCCCCGGTGATGACAGCAATCTTTGTGCCCGATGCACATACAGCGGCAACGATTTCGGTGATGGGCACCAGTGGATGTTTTGAAGCATCCCAGCTGTCTTTGACATCACACCAGACACATCCTACATCACATCCACCCAAGCGGATAAAATAAGAGGCATGGCCTGTAAAACGGCCTTCTCCCTGAAGGGTATAAAAATGTTCCATCAACGGAAGCGCTACAATTGGATTGGGTTCCATTGATCAGTCTTTTGCGGCGCAAGCCTTGAAAGTGTTCATCATCAATGCTGCAATGGTCATGGGGCCAACACCGCCTGGCACGGGAGTGATATAACTGCAGAGGGGTGCAACGTTTTCAAAATCAACATCCCCCTTGATGGCAAAACCAGACTTCTTGGAATCGTCTTCAACCCTCGTTATGCCTACGTCCACGACTACAGCGCCATGCTTCACCATGTCTGCTTTCAGGAATTCAGGACGGCCCAGCGCTGCAATGATGATATCCCCTTGCAGACAAATTTCCTTGAGGTTGGGAGTATGCGAATGGCAAACCGTAACGGTGCAATTGCCCGGATATTCATTCTTGTTGAGCATGATGCTGATGGGCCGGCCAACGATATTGCTCCTGCCAATTACAACGGCATGCTTTCCTTTTGTTTCAATACCATAATGTTCCAACAACAACAAAATACCGTAGGGCGTTGCAGGATAAAATGCAGACAATCCCTGCACCATTCTTCCAACGCTTTCAGGATGAAATCCATCAACATCTTTGGAAGGAAGAATTGTTTCAATGATTTTCTGCTCGGAAATACCTTTGGGAAGCGGCAGCTGAACCAAGATTCCATCCACATCAACATCTTCATTGAGTTCATTGAGTTTGAAAAGCAGTTCCTGCTCGGTAACACCAGCATCAAGCCTGATCAGGGTAGATTTATATCCAATTTCAGAACAAGATTTTACTTTGTTAGCAACATAGGTTTCACTGGCCCCATTGTTGCCAATCAGGATGGCTGCCAAGTGGGGGACCTTCTTAGCTTGCAGGATTCTTTCCTCCGTTTGGGTCTTTAACCTGTCTTTTACTGCCTGCGAAACAAGCTTTCCATCGAGCAATTTCATGGGGCAAAGGTACAGTCGGGGAAAATGACACCCAAATATGATGTTTTTCCCCTTTTCCATCACCTGGGGGAACGCATCTTTATACCATGAAGTGGATGATGATGGTGATGATGATGCCAATGATGGCCAGTGCGCAAGCTATTTCTGGAACCGATGCCTTACTGCCATTTGGCTTGCTGGCGTATAAAAAAATTGGCCAACCAGCGGCCTCTACAGTTGAATTAGCAGCAGCCAATGCTTTTCAAACCATTCCCCAGGTTGGATTTCATGCAGGCAACAGGTTCATGGTCAAGGAAATGAACCATGCGGACATCGCTTTTATTTTGCCGCAAAAAAATGGCGCCCTGGGGTTTTCTGGAAGGTTCGGTGGAGGGGGCCTCTTCGCAGGTTTTTCAGGCAGCGCATCATTGGGGATGAAAATCCATGAACAGCTGGGCATTGGGCTATCGATGGAACTGACAGGATTCAAGTGGTTGGGCCAATCCGCAAGCATGGGCATGCAGGCAAAAGGGGGTATGCTCTATTGGATCAATCCTAAAACAGCATTGGGATTTCAAGTGAACCAATGGTTTCCCTTGGGAAGAAGGGTAGGAAATTCCAACAGCATGACGCGTGAACTGATCACTGGCATGGGCACTGCGGTTAATGCACAGCTTTACATCGCGATGGAAATAAGAAAAAGAACCCATGAACTGACAGAAATATCGGGCCTGGTAGAATGGCAAGCAGCAGCATCGATTAGCCTGTTGGCCGCAATCAATTCGACAAGCCACTCCTTCATGATGGGCATCACAAAAAGCGTTGACAAGAATAAATGGGGGATCTTTTTCAATAATCACCCGCAGCTGGGGATTTCAGGAAGTTTAACAATGAACCATGGGCTTGCAAAATAAGCATACCGTTTTGATGGTGGCCCTGATCATCATGAGCAATTCATCCATTGCGCAACAGGAAGAGATGGAAGACATTGCAGAGAGTGCTATCGGTCATGAGCAGGCACCACAACAGGACATCAATGAAATGCATGGTACAGGTTTTATAAAAAAGTACAACATCAACACCATCACTGAAGCGTTGCTTGAAAACTTATTTTTTTTGAAGCCTAACCAAATCAAGCAGTTCATTCTTTACCGAAAAAACTTTGGCAATTTCATCAGCCTGATGGAATTGCAGGCAGTTCCGGATTGGGATCCATTCACCATCAGGAAAATACTGCCTATGCTCACCCTTGAAACTGAACAACCGCTTGTGCCAGCACTCAAACAAAGGATCAAAGAAGGAGGACATAGGCTATTGTACAGAACTGGCGGACAATTAAAAAACATGGCCGGAAATGAAGACACCTTGAAACATCAATACAAACAATTGGTCAGTTACCGTTTTAATTTTAGGGACCTGTTGCGATGGGGCATCACGGCTGAAAAAGATGTGGGAGAAAAAAGTCTTGCTGACCATTACAGCCTGTTTGTTTCCATCAGCAAAAAAGGCATCCTAAAAAACATGGTGATGGGAGACTATACTGTCAACATGGGTCAAGGACTGATCCGTTGGCAGGGATATGCCCTGGGGAGAAGCAGCAACATGATGAGCTGTTACAGACAGGGAGAGCTTTTCAGGCCCCATACGGGAACGGATGAAAACCGCTTCTGCAGGGGATTTGCGGTTCAGTTACAAAAAAATACAATTGAATTGGGTGTATTTGTGAGCAACAAAAAAATCGATGCCAATATCATCACCGATACTACAACCAACAAGGCTTGGGCAAGCTCCATGTTGTTGTCTGGATTGCACCGAACGAACAATGAATTGATGGATAAAAAGGCATTGCAAGAATTCATAGTGGGAGCAACCGTTAAAATCAACAGCAAGTTCGGCAAGAGCAGTTTGAACATCGTTCATACAGCATTTGATCATCCGATTAAAAAAAGAGAGGAGCCCTACAACCATTTTGCCGTCAGTGGAAGGCAGTGGCAAAATGCCAGTATCGACCACGCTGTTTCCACAAGGATGGGTTTTTTATTTGGCGAAATGGCGATGGATAAAAAGGGCAATAAAGCGGTCATTGCCGGACTGATCAAGAGCCTTGGTCCATCCCTGGATATGGCATTGTTGTACAGGAATATGGGAATTCAATTCCGCTCGCTTGCATCCAATGTTTTTTCAGAGAGCCAGGAGTCTGGCAATGAAAAAGGATTTTTTTTCAACATCAATTATACGCCTTCACCCCAGCACAGATTTGAGGTATATGCAGACCAATACCAACATGATTGGCCCACCTTCAGCAACCCCGGTAAAAAAACGGGAAACATCTATTCTCTTCAACACACCTATCGGCCCAACAAAAAAACGGAGATATATGGAAGAATCCAATCAGACAACAACAGCCTTAAACTCAGGATTCATGCCTCATTCATGCCCATGCCCGGATTGACCTTCAGGTTGAGAAATGAAATGATCAGGATACAATCGGTTACAGGAAATACAGAAAGAGGACAGTTGGCCTATCTTGAACTGATCTATAAGCCCGCATTACAGCCCTTTTCAGCCAGTGCAAGGTGCAGCTTTTTTGATACGGATGGATATTCAACCAGAATCTACGCTTACGAGCGGGACCTGCCTGCATACTATGCCGTTCCTCCCCATTATGGAGAAGGAACAAGCGTATACGTTGTTGTGCAATACAAATTGAGCAAATCGCTGCAATGTGCCGGAAAATGGAGCATGGACAAGAAAAAGAATGAATGGAGGGCCCAGGTAATCTGGCAATGGGGATCATGATTTATACAAGAAAATGAAGCCGTATATTTGTACCCTCAAACAAATCAAATGAGCGAACAAACACAGAACCAACTCAACATTGAAATATCAGAAGAAGTAGCAGAAGGCCAATATGCCAACCTTGCGATCATTACCCATAGCCATGCAGAATTTGTGGTAGATTTTGTGGCCGTTATGCCAGGCACACCCAAAAGCAAAGTGAAGTCAAGAATCATCCTTACACCACAACATGCAAAGCGTTTGTTGAATGCATTGGAGGACAACCTCAATAAATTTGAGGATGCGCATGGCAAAATAAAAGACTTTGAAGAAGTACAGATTCCTTTCCAATTTGGAGGACCTGTTGCTCAGGCATAGCCAATATCCAGAAAGATCAATTCAATGATTCAACAGAAATGGTCTTGTTGATCTTGGAAATCAATCCCTGCAAAACTTTCCCAGGCCCAACCTCAGTAAAGCTGGTGGCCCCATCCAAGATCATGGCTTCAATGGTTTGTGTCCAGCGGACAGGGCCAGTCAATTGGTCAATCAGGTTTTGTTTGATTTCCTCAGGTTCTGTTACCGCCTTTGCGACAACATTCTGGTATACCGGACAAATGGGGCGATGAAAGGATGTTGAAAGAATGGCCTGTGCCAACTCTGCTTTTGCAGGTGCCATCAAAGGAGAATGGAATGCACCGCCCACTGGCAATTTTATCGCCCTTTTTGCTCCTGCAGCCTTCATCCTTTCACAAGCAAGATCAATGCCTGCATTCGATCCACTGATCACCAACTGACCGGGGCAATTATAATTGGCTGGAACGACTATTTCCCCAGTTTCCTGCTGAATCTCATGACAGACCCTTTCAGCAACATCATCAGCCAATGCCAAGACAGCTGCCATGGAAGAAGGATTGGCCTCACAGGCTTTTTGCATGGCCATAGCCCTTATGCTCACCAACTTCAATGCATCTTCAAATGGCAAAGTACCATTGACCACCAGCGCGGTAAACTCCCCGAGGGAATGCCCTGCAACCATGTGGGGGGATGCAGATTCGATCATTTTATAAGCGATGACAGAATGAAGGAATATGGCGGGCTGTGTAACTTTTGTCTGCCTCAGGTCTTCATCTGTTCCATTGAACATGATATCAGAAAGCCTGAAGCCTAAAATATCATTCGCCTGTTCAAAAAATCTTGTGGCGAATGCATTGCCCTCATAATGGTCTTTCCCCATTCCTGGAAACTGCGAGCCCTGCCCCGGGAAAACGTAAGCGTGTATCATAGGTATTGTTCTGTGTATAAAGGTAAATAAACCTATTGAAAAAAAGGGCGCCAGGTTAACACCTCGCGCCCTTTTACCTATCAATACTGAATAATTAGTGCAACTTGGAGCCAATCAGCCTGATGAATTCGCTTCTTGTCTCATTTTTCTCAAATTCTCCACAAAATGCAGAAGTAGTGGTTACTGAGTTTTGTTTTTGAACTCCCCTCATCATCATGCAGAGGTGAGAAGCCTCAATAACTACTGCGACGCCAAGCGGGTTAAGGGTTTGCTGAATGACATCACGGATCTGGGTAGTCAGCCTTTCCTGCACCTGCAACCTTCTGCTATAGGTATCAACTACCCTTGCAATCTTGCTCAGGCCTGTGATCCAACCATTGGGGATATAGGCGATATGGGCCTTGCCGAAAAACGGTAACATGTGGTGTTCGCATAAACTGTACAATTCAATGTCTTTTACGATAACCATCTCACTCACGTCTTCGTGAAACTTTGCTGAGTTCAGGATAACCTTAGGATCAATTTGATAGCCCTGCGTCAGGAACTGCATGGCCTTGGCCACCCGCTCAGGAGTTTTAACAAGTCCCTCCCTGTCAGGATCCTCTCCCAGCAATCCTATCGAGCCTCTGTAATGTTCAATAAGACCTGAAGTAACCTTTTCATCGTATTGATCTATCTTGGTATATGCCATGTTGTTATTTTAATTGGTAGGGATATTCCACGAAATTTCGGGGTGTTTCATATAAACGCACCTGTAGGTCCAAATGTTCATTGATCAGCGGCCTCAAAATCCCAAAGATGACGATGGCAATGTTTTCAGCAGAAGGATTCAGGTCAGCAAAGGCTGGTACATCGAGGTTCAGGTTCTTGTGATCAAATTTGTCCAGGATATTTTCAGCAATCAGGTCTGAGAGGACTTTCATGTCAATGACATATCCTGTTTCAGGATCCACTTCACCAACTACTTTTACAATTATCACATAATTGTGACCATGGTAATTGGGCAGGTTGCATTTCCCAAAAATAAGTTTGTTTTGCTCAGCACTCCAGGCAGCATTGTTAAGTCGATGTGCTGCATTAAAATGTTCTTCTCTGTAAACTGCCACTTTTTCGCCCATATACCAATAGAATTTAAGGTGATAAATGAATAACGCAACGGAAGAGGCATTGTTTGACCGCTGGAGGCTAATCTCCAAAATACTCCACAAAGATGCGGGGTGTTTCAACCAATTTGATGCAGTGAAGCTGGACACCTTTGGGCATATGGGGTGTCAATTGGCCCCAAATTTCAAAGACCAGGTTCTCTATGGAACAGATCTTCCCTTGCATAAAAGGTATATCCAGGTTGAGGTTGCGGTGATCAAGTACATCCACAACAAATTCCTTGATGATTTTACTGAGCAGTTTGGCGTCAACAATGAACCCAGTATCTGGATCAGGAGCACCCTTGACCGTTACAAACAGTTCAAAATTATGCCCATGCCAGTTTTCATTGGCGCATTTTCCAAAAACAGCATCGTTCTGCTCGGTTGTCCATTGAGGATTGTAGAGCTTGTGTGCTGCATTAAAATGTTCCCGTCTGGTCAAATAAAATGTTGGCATATGTTTGCTAGGGGTGCAAAGTTAAGCAGCATTATCAAAAAATCCGCTTGAAATATGAATCCAGGCCCAATAATGGATGCTATTCGATAGAATTGATGAACTTTACCGAATGAATGTCTTGGTTATCGCGGCAACAGAGAGGGAGCTTACTGGTATAAAGGAAATCTCCTTTGCCCGTCCATCCTTGATGGTACAAACTGCAGTCACCGGTGTGGGGCTCTTGCCTTCCACGTATGCCATCATGCAATTGATTGCCATGTCAAAGCCAGACTTGATCATCCAGGTTGGCATTGCAGGCAGCTTTAACCCTTCACTGGTATTGGGAACAGCGGTAACTGTCAGAAAAGAGATATTGGCAGACATGGGGGTTTATGAAAATAATGGCTACCACGATGTATTCGAATTGGGTCTGGCAGAAAAAAACATGCCCCCTTTTGAGCAGGGAGCCATTGTGAACCATCATGACAACCTGATGGAGGCTGTTTCACTGCCTGCCGTTTCGGCTGTATCCGTGAATGAAATCAGCACCTCAACAGAAAAAATAAACTTGTTTACAGAAAAATACAAAGCAGCCATTGAATCCATGGAAGGCGCATCACTTCACTATGTTTGTACCATGCAACAGATTCCCTTTATCCAGATCAGAGGGATTTCCAACCTGGTTGGAGAGCGTGATAAGACGAAATGGAAAATCCCTGAAGCATTGCTTGCCGCAACAAATGCCTGCATCAACCTTATCAACAAGATCCAACTGCCATGAAACTGAGTTTGGGAATTTCACCTTGCCCCAATGACACCTATATTTTTGATGCCATGCTCCATGGCAAAATTGATACCGAGGGATTGGAATTTATGCCCCGCCTGGAGGATGTGGAAACCCTGAACCAACTGGCCATTGAAGGATCCCTGGACATCAGCAAGGTGAGCTATGGAGTTGTTTTTCAATTGATGGGCCAATACAGGATCCTTGAAGCAGGCAGTGCTCTTGGAAAAGGAGTGGGCCCGCTTTTTATATCAAAAAACATTGACCATGACGGGGAAATTGATTTCTCGAAGATTCGTGTTGCCCTCCCTGGCATCAATACAACCGCTCATTTACTGTTCTCCCTTGCCTATCCGGAGATAAAAAATAAAACCTTCGTCCCCTTTCATGTGATTGAAGACATGGTGATCAATGATGAGGTTGATGCGGGTGTCATCATCCATGAAAACAGGTTCACCTACCAGCAAAAAGGGCTCAACAAGCTTTCAGACCTGGGAGATGTTTGGGAAAAACGGACAGGTGCTCCCATTCCACTCGGTGGGATCTTGGTGAGAAGATTGTTCGACCTTGATCTTGCCACCAAAATCAACAGGGTAATCAACAGGAGTTTGGCCTTTGCCAATGATCATGCCGATGCATTGCCTGCTTTTGTAACTGAAAATGCAAAAGAGATGAATGAGGAAGTGATGCGCAACCATATCAGCCTTTACGTCAACGAATTTTCCCTTGCACTCGGCCAAGAAGGCAGGTTGGCGGTATTGGAATTGATCAAAGCATCGGCGGCCTTGAACCAAAAAAGTCTCCCTGAAGGGCTGAGCCCGTTTTTGAACGAAAACTAGAAAAGCCCATAGAGCTCAGCATCAATCTTTGCGATGATTTCTCCAAGATGCTCTTCATTTTCAACAAACTTGGTCTTGTCTACATTGATGACCAGCAAAGGTCCTTCCTTGTACCCTTCACTCCATTTGTTGTAATACTCATTCAAGCGCTTGAGGTAATCAAGGCGAATATTTTCCTCATACTCCCTTCCCCGTTTCTGGATCTGGCCTACCAAAGTAGGCACTGAAGCCTGGAGGTAGATCATGAGATCTGGAGGCTTCACCATTTGGCGGAGGTTTTGAAAGAAATCGAAATAATTATCAAAATCACGCTTGCTCATCAGGCCCATCTCATGGAGGTTGGGCGCAAATATATACGCATCCTCATAAATGGTTCTGTCCTGGATAATTGTTTCAGTACCCTTGCTGATCTCAATCAGCTGGTTCAGTCGGCTGTTGAGAAAATAGATCTGAAGGTTGAAGCTCCAACGGGGCATGTCTTCATAGAAATCAAACAGATAAGGGTTTTGATCCACGTCCTCAAACTGTGGAATCCATTTGTAGTGCTTGCTAAGCATTTCAGTGAGGGTTGTTTTCCCAGCACCGATATTACCTGCTATTGCAACATGTTTTGGTTTTCTAGCTTTGGCCATAATATTCTGGTTCGAACCGGCTTTTAACGGTGAGACAAAATACATATTCATTTTCAATAAACCAAACCCATTGCATTTCGCACCAGGTCCATGGTTGCAACAGCGCTTTTCCTGGCCTTCTCGGCTCCCAGCTGCATGGTGTCTTCCAGGTATTTTGTATCATTCCTGATGGACTCGGCCCTTTCCCTGATGGGTGAGATAAAGGCAACCATATCCTCCGCCAATTGCTTTTTCATGTCGCCATAGCGAATGCTGCAGTTGTCGTAGGAACCCTCAAAGGAGGCAACAACATCTGCTGCACTGACCAGGCGCATCAATTGAAATATGTTTTCAATGTAGTCGGGTTTGGGCATGGTAAGGCTGGTCGGCCCACCATCTGTTTTGGCCTTCATCACTTTTTTTCTGATCACATCATCCCCATCGGCAAGGTAAAGGGTGGCCATCTGGTTTTCGCTCTTGCTCATTTTACCTGTTCCGTCTAAGCTGGGCACTTTTACCAAGTCTTCCCCAAAATTATAGGCCAATGGCTCTGGAAAAACTTCTCCATAGCGGTGGTTGAAGCGCTTGACAAAATTCCTTGCCATCTCCAGGTGCTGTTCCTGGTCTTTGCCAACAGGTACCCAGGTAGCACGGTGAAGAATGATATCTGCGGCTTGCAGTACCGGATAGGTCAGCAAACCTGCATTGATGTTATCGGGTTGTAACCTTGCCTTGTCTTTGAAGGTGGTTGTCTTTTCAAGTTCGCCCAAATATGCCAACATGTTGAGGTACAAATAAAGTTCGGAGGTCTCCCGTATGTGGCTTTGGCAATACAAAGCTGCCTTATTCGGATCGATTCCGCAAGCGATGTTTTCTGCCAGTACACGGTGTACGTTTTCCTTGAGTTCTTTGGTATCCGGGTGTGTTGTAAGGGCATGCAGGTCTGCCACCATAAAATAGCAGGTGTACTCCTCCTGTAATTTTACGTAGTTGCGCATGGCACCAAAATAGTTTCCCAGGTGCAGGAAGCCTGTCGGCCTGATCCCGCTCATAACGATCGCATTACCGTTTTTCATGCAGCAAAGATAATAAATGTAAAGGAGGGGATGACGCCCCCGTACCAGGCATTCCATTCATCAATAAAATACAGGCAATGGGTTGAAATGGATTAATTTTACAATGAAATTGAACAAATGGAACTCAACAAGGAAACCACCCAAAAACTGGCAGAACTCTCCAAGCTGGAATTCAATGACCAGGAACTGACAGAAATTCAGGAAGACCTTGCCCAGATGATTGGCTTTGTTGAAAAACTCAATGAAATCGATACCACAGGCGTACAACCACTGACCCATATGGGAACAGACGGGAACAGGCTTCGTGAAGATGAGATCAAAGGTTCTATAGACAATGCAACCGCACTCAAGAATGCCCCCACCACGGAAGGGCCGTTTTTCACCGTGCCCAAAGTGATCAAAAAATAATACCATGTCTGATTTAGTCATCCACCTCGAAGAGATCAAGAAAAACTATATCATGGGCAGGCAGGAGCTTCAGGTGCTGAAAGGCATTTCCCTGGACATCCAGCGCAATGAATATGTGGCCCTGATGGGGCCTTCCGGTTCAGGAAAAAGCACCCTGATGAATATCCTCGGATGCCTGGACTCCCCCTCATCAGGCAAATACATTTTGAATGGCCATGATGTGAGTACCATGCTGGACAACAGCCTGGCAGACATCCGGAACAAGGAAATTGGATTCGTGTTTCAACAGTTCAACCTTCTTCCCCGATTGAGCGCATTGGAGAATGTAGCCCTTCCGCTGGTTTATGCAGGCATCAACAAAAAAACCAGAATGGAAATGGCCCATGAAGTTTTGCGCAAGGTGGACCTGTCGGACAGGAGCCACCACAAGCCCAATGAGCTTTCCGGTGGGCAATGCCAAAGGGTCGCCATTGCCCGGGCATTGGTCAACAATCCCTCCATTATTCTTGCAGATGAACCCACCGGTAACCTGGATAGCAAAACCTCTAATGAAATCATGAATATTTTTGCCCAGATCCATGATGAAGGCAATACCGTAGTGCTGGTTACGCATGAGGAAGACATTTCCAACTATGCCAAAAGGGTCATCAGGCTCAGGGATGGCGTGCTTGAAAGCGATAAAAGAAAAGACGCAGCCAGCGTTGTGTAAAAAAAAACAACACTGCGGTGAACAAAAGCTCCATTGTCACATTATCTTAGAAACCAATTGTGAAGATGGCATTCAAGATTTATACAAAAACGGGGGATAAAGGAACAACTTCGCTGATTGGTGGAACCAAGGTATCCAAAGCCCACGAAAGGATTGAGGCGTATGGGACAGTAGATGAACTCAATTCCCATCTCGGCCTCTGCAGAGACCTGATCCAAGATGAGCATACCAAAAACATACTGAAAGAACTTCAGGACAGGCTTTTCACCATCGGTTCTGCCTTGGCTTGCGACCCAGAAAAGGAAACCAAAATGAAAATTCCTGACCTGACCGTTGAAGATGTGCTTTTGCTAGAAAATGAAATGGACAGGATGGATGCCAGTTTGCCGCCATTGCAATTCTTTATATTGCCAGGAGGCCACCCTACAGTATCCCACATCCATATTGCCCGTTGTGTTTGCAGGAGAACCGAAAGGCTGGTAGTTGCCCTGTTGGTCTCCGAAGAACCGCACGATAATTTGATAGTTCAGTACATCAACAGACTCAGTGATTATCTTTTCATGTTGGGGAGATACATTGCGCTACAACTTAACGCTGAAGAAATTCCGTGGAAACCAAGGGTTTAGCCATCAGTTGCCCCATCTTCCATCCCGCAGGTGAACTGTCCTATTGCTCATGGCAGCCAGCTCCTCATTGTGGGTTACGATGACAAAGGTCTGGTTCAGTTCGTCCCTTAATTGTTGAAAAAGTTGGTGCAGTGAGGTTGCGTTGGCAGAATCGAGGTTGCCAGTTGGCTCATCTGCAAAAACAATTCCAGGGTCGTTGATCAGGGCTCTTGCAACAGCCACACGTTGTTGCTCTCCTCCGGAAAGTGCAGAGGGCTTGTGGCTGGATCTTTCTGCGATACCCAACCTGTCCATCAATGCCAGGGCTTTTTTCTCCAATGCACTGCTTTTTTTTCCGGCGATCCAGCCCGGTATGCAGATGTTTTCCAAAGCGGAAAATTCAGGGAGCAAATGATGGAACTGAAATACAAATCCAATGTTCTGATTCCTGAAAGCAGCCAATGCTTTTCCTTTGAGCTGGTCGGTTCTCTTGCCCTCAAAATACAACTCGCCTTTATCGGGGCTGTCCAATGTACCCAAAATATGCAACAGGGTTGTTTTGCCTGCACCTGAAGACCCTACAATGCTCACTATTTCTCCTTTATGAATAGAAATGTCTACCCCCTTGAGCACTTCAAGGCTGCCATAAAATTTTATTATTCCTTTGGCTTCGAGCATAATGGGGGAATTTCAATTGAAGTTAATCAAACAACTGTTTACTATCCTGTAAATCTGTTGATATCTTGGGATTTGGATATATCAAATTAACCATTACATTTGCCGAAATTCTAAAACATAGCCCTATGTTCTGGACACTCGAATTAGCATCATATTTAGAAGACGCCCCTTGGCCAGCTACCAAGGATGAACTGATTGATTATTCCATCAGGAGCGGCGCTCCTATTGAGGTTATTGAAAACCTTCAGGAGCTCGAAGACGA
>CAILKQ010000090.1 GCA_903834825.1 uncultured bacterium
AGGGAAAAAATTAAGGAGGCTCAGGCATCATAAATGCAGTTGGTGCTTTTTGTTTAGAGACCGCATCCCGCAAGGATGCGGTTTTTTATTTACTTTCACCCTGATAAAAAACAACATGGAACAAAAGCGAATCCTGGGTGCAAGAAAACGCATTGCACTCGTAGCCCACGATAACAAAAAAAAAGAAATCATGGATTGGGCGGTGTACAACAAGACAGCGCTGTCAAGGCATGAGCTCCTGGCAACCGGCACCACCGGACGATTGATTGAGGAAGCCCTGGACAGGTCTGTAAAAAAATTGCTCAGTGGACCACTGGGTGGTGACCAGCAAATTGGTGCACTGATTGCTGAAGGACAGGTAGATGTGCTGATCTTTTTTTGGGACCCCATGGAAGCGCAACCCCATGACCCCGACATCAAAGCATTGCTTCGGTTGGCTGTAACCTGGAACATCCCCTTTGCCTGTGACCGTGCAACGGCAGACTTTCTGCTTACCTCTCCATTGATGCATGAAACCTATTCATGCACCATTCCTGATTATTCTTCCTATATCAAAAGGGAAATGAAATAAGCTGTTCGTCTTTCTTCAACAAAGAACTTTTTGATTGGACAGTTTGTTAAAACCACAAAGCCTTTAGCATGATGAGATTATTTTTTGCATTGACCCTTTTCATGGGAAATTTTTGCATCGCCCAAGACAGCATCAAGCCCGCCGATGTTCACAGGGCAGCCAATTTGCTTGACCTGAAATATTCAGACAAGGAAGTGGAGATGATGATGCCAGACCTGAAAGACAATATCGCCGACTATAAAAAAATGCACGCGCTTTCATTAGACAACAGCATCGCCATGAGCATGGCACAGCGACTGACAGCAGAAACCGTCAAACAAGAAAAGCTCAAATGGAAGTATGATAAAAAAATCAAACTCCCGGTCAATAAAAACGAACTGGCGTTTTACTCCATCCATTCCCTTGGATCGCTGCTGCGCAACAAATCGATTACTGCTGTTGAATTGACAAGATTTTTCATTGCCCGGTTAAAGCAATTTGGAGACACATTACAATGCACCGTGAGCCTCACAGAACAAATGGCCATGGAGCAGGCAATGAAGGCTGATGAAGAATTGAACAAAGGGATGGACCGTGGGCCATTGCATGGTATTCCTTACGGGCTGAAAGACCTTTTTGCAGTGAAGGGGACAAAAACAACCTGGGGCGCAGCACCCTATAAAAATCAAACCATTGATGAAGATGCGTATGTATATACCAGGCTGAAAGATGCAGGTGCAGTATTGGTGGCAAAATTTACACTGGGCGCATTGGCCATGGGAGACTATTGGTTTGGTGGCAGAACAAAGAATCCCTGGAACCTTGAAAGAGGCTCCAGTGGATCCTCTGCAGGGTCTAGTTCAGCCACTGTGGCCGGATTGGTGCCTTTTGCCATTGGTACAGAAACACATGGATCCATCATCTCTCCAAGCCATACTTGCGGGGCAACAGGGCTGAGGCCCACCTTTGGCAGCATCAGCAGAAGTGGTGCCATGACATTGAGTTGGAGCCTCGACAAAGTGGGGCCCATCTGCAGGTCTGCTGAAGATGCAGCAACTGTTTTTGCCTACATCCATGGAAGCGATGATAAAGATGCAAGTGCCGTCAATGCTGCTTTCAATTACAAAAGCAAAACAGGTGTAAAAACATTGCGCATTGGTTATGCAAAAAATCATTTTGACAAACTGGATTCATCTGCACAGGAATGGTCTGTGCTCAAAGCACTCAAGGCCGAAGGGCTTGAAATAAAGCCCATGTATTTTCCAGATACCGAAGTCTATGCGTTTGATATCATCGGTCAAGTCATCGGCGCAGAATCTGCTGCTGCTTTTGATGCCTTCACCAGAACAGGACTGGACGACCAAATGACAAGGCAAACCCGTTTTGACTGGCCCAATTATTTTCGGGCGTCCAGGACCATACCCGCCGTAGAATACATCAATGCGAACAGGCACCGCAGCATCCTGATGCAACGCGTCAATGAGGCCATGCAAGCATTTGATGTGATCATTACACCCAGTTTTGCAGGAAGACAATTGGCCATCACCAACCTAACCGGTCAGCCTGCCCTTTGCATGCCCATCGGTCTTACAAAGCAGGGCGTGCCCAACAGCATCACCTTCCTTGCCAATCTTTTCAGAGAAGAGGAACTGCTGGTATTGGGGAAATTCTTTCAGGAAAAAACAGATCACGATAATATCCATCCCGAAAAATTCAGATGATAAATTGGGTTAATTTTGCAGGATGCAATTCAAGCTGCATTCTCCCTATTCACCAGCAGGCGACCAACCCAATGCCATCAGGCAACTGGTAGAAGGCATACAAGAAGGAGAGCGGTACCAAACACTGTTGGGGGTAACTGGCTCGGGAAAGACCTTCACCATGGCCAATGTCATCCAGCAGGTGCAAAAACCTACCCTGGTCCTGACACACAACAAAACATTGGTTGCACAACTTTATGGAGAGTTCAAACAATTCTTTCCAGAGAATGCAGTTGGTTATTTTGTTTCCTATTACGATTATTATCAACCGGAGGCCTACCTGCCTGTCAGCAATACCTACATTGAGAAAGACCTGGCCATCAATGAAGAACTCGACAAACTGAGGCTGCAGGCCACTTCTGAACTGCTGAGTGGAAGAAGGGATATCATCGTTGTTGCTTCGGTAAGTTGCATCTATGGTATGGGCAACCCCACTGAATTTGAAAATGGGATTGTGCGGATCCACAAGGGTCAAATCATCAGCAGACAGGGGTTCTTGCATGCGCTGGTCAACTCGCTGTACCACCGCACCCAAATCGATTTCAAGCGTGGCAGCTTCAGGGTAAAAGGCGATACCATCGACATCAACCTTCCTTATGTTGATTTTGGCTACCGCATCAGTTTTTTTGGAGATGAAATTGAATCGATTGATACGCTTGAGATAGAAACCGGGAAACGCATAAGTTCCGTTGATACCGCTGCGATTTTCCCCGCCAACCTTTATCTGGCCCCAAAAGAAATCATCAACCAGGTGATCTCTGAAATCATCGACGAACTGGGGCAACAGGTTCAATATTTCAAAGACTCAGGAAAGTTTATTGAGGCGCAGCGCATCAGCGAAAGGGTGAACTATGACATTGAGATGATCAAGGAACTGGGGTATTGCAATGGCATTGAAAACTATTCAAGGTTTTTTGACAGGAGAACACCAGGCGCAAGGCCATTCTGTTTGCTCGATTATTTTCCAAAAGACTTTATCTGCATGATCGATGAAAGCCATCAGACCATTCCACAGGTCAGTGGCATGTATGGTGGCGACAGGAGCAGGAAAATGGTGCTGGTCGATTATGGATTTCGCCTCCCTGCCGCGCTGGACAACAGGCCCCTCAATTTCAACGAGTTTGAGAACATGCTCAACCAGGTGGTATTTGTTTCTGCTACACCCAGCGACTATGAACTGAACAATACGGGAGGGGTGGTGGTGGAGCAGGTTGTGCGTCCTACAGGCTTGCTTGATCCGCCAATAGAAGTGCGACCGAGCATCAACCAGGTTGACGACCTGCTGGATGAAATTGACAAGACGGTAAAAAAAGGTGACCGGGTCTTGGTAACCACACTGACCAAAAAGATGGCAGAGGAAATGGACAAATACCTGCAGCGCATCCACATCAAATCAAAATACATCCACAGCGAAGTGGACACCCTTGAAAGGGTTGAAATATTACGACAGTTGCGATTGGGTGTCATTGATGTGTTGGTTGGGGTCAACCTGTTGAGGGAAGGACTTGATCTTCCGGAAGTATCGCTGGTGGCCATTCTTGATGCAGACAAAGAGGGCTTTTTGAGAAATGAAAAATCATTGACCCAGACAGCAGGAAGGGCGGCAAGAAATGTTGACGGCAGGGTTATTTTTTATGCAGACAAGATAACAGGCAGCATGCAAAAAACCATGGACGAAACCGAAAGAAGAAGGGCCAAACAGGTTGAATACAATACGGCACACAACATCACGCCAACAACGGTCAACAAAAGCAAGGAAGAGGTTTTTGCACAAACAGCCGTCCTCGACATCAAGGGATATGACGATAAAAACAACCTTGCTGCCTTAGCAGAAGAACAGATGAGCGCGAGGGCTGCAGAAGATCAAAATGATTATGTTACCATCCCACAAATGGAAAAACACATCACCAAACTCAAAAAAACCATGGAAAAAGCGGCCAAAGACCTCGATTTCATGGAGGCTGCACGGTTGAGGGACCTGATGTTTGAATCCAAAAAAAGGATAGAGGAGATGAAAGCATTGTCATAAAAAAGGCTGTCCCTAATCAGTTTTCATACAGCATAAAATGTGTTTGTTTTGATTGAATTGATTAAATTCACCATTCAACAACTTATTGTCATGCGTTACAGAATCATCATTTCCCTCGCTCTGTCATTGCTCGTATCTGCTTTTTCTCAAGCACAGCGCATCAAGCCAAGCCTGAAAGAAATTTCATTCAACACCCTTGAATCTTTTAAAACGCCCAGCGCCAACTGGAAAATCGTGGGTGATGTTCAAGCAGGGTACAGTGATACTGCTCTGAATACAGCAAAGGGGTTGGGCATTCTGCACAACGATTTCAGCCGCTCCATTCAAAACAATCCAGTGCACAATCTATTTACAAAAATGGAGCACGG
>CAILKQ010000091.1 GCA_903834825.1 uncultured bacterium
GGATTGTTCATTCGTAAAACTTCAGTGGGATCGATCGAAACCCTGTATATGCTGAAACGGCGTACCAGCCTGTGCAGAAAATTGTTGCTGTTGACAGGAGAGGTGGTAAGTGCTGTTCAACACCGGCAGAAAAAGTCCTATGAGTTACAGGATATTAGGGACACCCAGACCAAGCTTCAGTTGTTCTTCGATCAATTGAACGAGGATTCCCAGAACCTGATAAGCACATACATGTCCTACAGCGCCCAAAAGACCAATGAGGTCATGAAGGTATTGACCCTGTTTTCCGCCTATTTTCTCCCGCTTACCTTCATCGTTGGCATATATGGCATGAACTTCGATAACATGCCAGAACTGAGATACCGATATGGTTATCCCATCATCATGGGGCTGATGCTCCTTATCTTTTTACTCATCTTCTTTTGGTTCAAACGGAGAAAATGGCTTTGAGCTGGGGTTCGGGTTGCTGTTTTAATGAGTAGGAATTCCGCTTGAAACATTTGTTCCATTGCCCAGCCCATCCCCAGAATAGAAATTAACAAGCCAAAACGAAGGATGTTAGCCATTTTTTCCGGAAATTTGCATTCCCGATTGAATTTATTCAACCCTTACTCAACTATATTGGAAAATGAGCAGTAAACCTACAACCCTGTTTGATAAAGTATGGGATGCCCATGTGGTAAGAGATATCCAGGATGGTCCTGATGTTTTTCTTATCGATCGCCATTTCATCCACGAAGTAACCAGTCCTGTTGCCTTCCTCGGACTCAAGAACAGAAACGTCAGTGTGATGTTCCCTGAAAGAACCTTTGCAACAGCAGACCACAATACCCCAACCATCAACCAACACCTTCCGGTGCAGGATCCCCTTTCGGCCAAACAGCTGAAGGCGCTTGAAGAGAATACATTCAAGCATGGCATTTCTCATTGGGGATTGGGCAATCCGAAAAACGGTATCGTGCACGTGGTTGGGCCTGAGAATGGCATCACCCTTCCGGGGATGACCATTGTTTGCGGAGATTCCCATACCTCAACACATGGTGCCTTTGGCTGTATCGCTTTTGGCATCGGCACTTCAGAGGTGGAGATGGTGCTGGCTTCGCAGTGCATCATGCAACCCAAGCCCAAGAAAATGAGGATCAATGTCAATGGCGAAATGCACAAAGGTGTTACGGCCAAAGATGTTGTCTTGTACATCATTTCAAAATTGACTGCTGCAGGTGCCACGGGTTATTTTGTGGAATATGCCGGTTCGGTATTTGAAAGCATGAGCATGGAAGGCCGCATGACGGTTTGTAACATGAGCATTGAAATGGGGGCACGTGGTGGAATGATTGCTCCCGATGAAACTACTTTCAGTTATATCAAAGGCCGCGAGAAAGCGCCAACAGGAGAGGCCTGGGATGATGCATTGGCTTACTGGAAGACCTTGAAAACTGATGAAGATGCATCCTTTGATATCGAATACAATTATGACGGCGTTGAGATTGAGCCGATGATCACCTACGGTACCAATCCCGGCATGGGCATGGGTATCACGGAGTTGATCCCTTCAGCGGAAGACATCGATGCGGGCAAGGCAAGCTTCGCAAAATCCCTTCAGTACATGGGCTTCCATGAAAAGGAGCCGATGTTGGGAAAGAAAATCGATTATGTTTTTATCGGAAGTTGTACCAACGGACGCATTGAAGATTTCAGGGCTTTTGCCTCTATTGTAAAAGGAAGAAAAAAAGCAGATAATGTCACGGCCTGGGTTGTACCCGGTTCGCATGTGGTGGAAGCACAGATCAGGGAAGAAGGAATTTATGACATCCTCATTGAGGCAGGATTTGAACTGCGCCAGCCCGGATGCTCAGCCTGTCTTGCTATGAATGATGACAAGATTCCTGCTGAGAAATATGCTGTCAGTACCAGCAACAGAAACTTCGAAGGACGCCAAGGACCTGGGGCCAGAACCCTTTTGGCCAGCCCATTGGTGGCTGCCGCTGCTGCTGTTACCGGACAAGTTACAGATCCAAGAACCCTGATCGCTTAAATTTATTACAATGGCTTACGATAAATTCACCGCATTAAAGAGCACCGCAGTTCCACTGCCCATCGAAAACGTCGACACAGACCAAATCATCCCTGCCCGTTTTTTGAAGGCAACAACAAGGGAAGGATTTGGTGATAACCTGTTTCGCGACTGGAGGTACAATGGAGACGATACGCCGAAGGCAGATTTCGTGTTGAACAATTCCATCTACAGTGGTAAAATCCTTGTTGGGGGTAAAAATTTCGGAAGCGGAAGCAGCCGCGAGCATGCAGCCTGGGCTATTTATGACTATGGATTCCGTTGTGTGGTGTCAAGTTTTTTTGCAGACATCTTCAAGAACAATTCAATGAACATCGGCATCCTGCCGGTGCAGGTTTCAGATGCATTTTTGCACAAGATTTTTTCTGCCATCGAAGCAGACCCCAATGCGGAATTGGAAGTCAGTCTTCCCGACCAAACCATTACCATCCTGGCAACAGGAGAAAGCGAGTCATTTGACATCAACGGATACAAAAAACACAACCTGGTGAACGGGTTTGATGATATTGATTATTTGCAGGCGATGAGAGAAGAAATCTTGGCCTTTGCACAAAAAAGCCGCTACTAGGCTGCGCCTGGTGATATACAATCATGTCAAAATCTACCCGTTATATCGAAATCATGGACACCACCCTCAGGGATGGTGAGCAAACCAGTGGCGTTTCATTTTCTGCAGCTGAGAAACTGACGATTGCACAAATCCTCCTGACGGAAGTCAAGGTAGACAGGATTGAAGTTGCATCTGCACGGGTTTCAGACGGCGAGTTTGAAGCGGTAAAAAAAATCACCCGTTGGGCAAAATCCAAAAACATGCTCGGTAAGGTGGAGGTTTTGACCTTTGTAGACGGAGCCATTTCCATTGACTGGATGGTTGGGGCAGGAGCCAAGGTGCAGAACCTGCTTACAAAAGGTTCTCTCAACCACCTCACCCATCAATTGAAAAAAACGCCAACACAGCATTTTGCAGAAATTGCCAAAGTGATTGCGCTGGCCAAGAAAAAAGGGATTGAAACGAATGTGTATATGGAAGACTGGAGCAATGGCATGCGCAACTCTCCAGATTATGTTTTCCAGTACCTTGATTTTATCACAAAACAACCGGTGAAAAGGGTCATGCTTCCTGATACCCTGGGCATTCTTACGCCAGATGAAGTCACTGATTTCATTACACAAACCATTCCCCGCTATCCCGGCATCCACTTCGATTTTCATGGTCACAACGACTATGACCTCGGCACGGCCAACGTGCTGGAGGCAGTAAAATCTGGTGTGCATGGCATTCACCTCACTGTGAATGGCATGGGTGAAAGGGCTGGAAATGCACCACTGGCCAGTGCTGTAGCGGTATTGCATGATTTCTTGCCGAAGGTGAAAACGGGGGTGGTAGAAAAATCCCTGTACCAGGTCAGCCGGTTGGTGGAAACCTTCTCAGGTTTTCGCATTCCCGACAACAAGCCGATTGTGGGTGAAAATGTATTTACACAGACCGCAGGCATCCATGCCGATGGAGACAAGAAAAACAACCTTTACCACAACGACCTGATGCCTGAGCGTTTTGCACGCCAACGCAAATATGCACTCGGCAAAACAAGTGGTAAATCCAATATTGAAAACAACCTTGCGCAGCTCGGCATTGAGTTGTCTGATGCAGACCTGAAAAAAGTAACGCAAAGGATCATTGAGCTGGGAGATAAAAAAGAAGTGGTTACACAATCTGACCTTCCCTACATCTTATCGGATGTACTGGACAGCAGTTCGATTGAGGAGACGGTGCAGTTTGAAAATTATGTGTTGACACATTCCAAAGACCTCAGGCCTTCCGTGACCCTGCAAGTCAGCATCAATGGGGAAGTTTTTGAAGAGCATGCACAGGGCGATGGCCAGTACGATGCCTTCATGAATGCCCTCAGGAATATTTACAAGAGGAAAAAAATGCAAATGGCTGTATTGACAGACTATGCAGTGCGGATTCCTCCGGGCGGAAAGAGTGATGCATTTTGTGAAACCATCATCACCTGGAATTACAAAGGCCGAGAGTTCAAAACAAGGGGTTTGGACAGCGACCAAACCGTTGCTGCCATCAAGGCCACGCAAAAAATGCTGAACCTGATCTAACCCCTTAACTTCTGTTAATCAATCTCTCTTTCTCAACCAGGCTAATCCCCTACACCCCTAAACCTTCACACAAATCACCATGAATAAAAACATCCTCATCGTTCCCGGCGACGGCATTGGACAGGAAGTAACAGCAGCAGGCAAGAAAGTGCTTGATAAAATAGCAGAGAAATTCGGACATGTTTTCACCTATGATGAGGCATTGATTGGACATGTGGCCATTGAAGCAACCGGGTCTCCGTTGCCCGATGAAACCCTCGCCAAAATGAAGGCCTCTGACGCTGTGCTATTTGGTGCGGTGGGTCATCCCAAATACGACAATGATCCAACTGCAAAGGTTCGCCCAGAGCAGGGTCTGTTGAAAATGCGCAAGGAGCTTGGGCTTTATGCCAATCTTCGTCCTATCAAATTGTTTGATGAATTGCTGGACGCATCCAGCATCAAACCTGAAATATTGAAAGGGGCAGACATCCTGTTTTTCCGTGAGTTGACCGGTGATATTTATTTTGGAGAGAAAGGAAGGAAGAATGATGGTGATACTGCCTATGATGTTGCGGAGTACAGCAGGTTTGAGGTAGAACGCATTGCCAGAAAGGCATTTGATGCGGCAAGAACAAGGAGAAAAAAAGTATGTTCCGTAGACAAGGCCAATGTATTGGAGACCAGCAGGCTTTGGAGAGAAGTGGTCCAAAAGATTGCCCTTGAATATCCGGATGTTGAGGTTGAACACCAGTTTGTGGATGCAACAGCCATGTTGTTGATCAAGGATCCCAAGCGGTTTGATGTAGTGGTAACGGCCAATCTTTTTGGCGATATCCTCACAGATGAAGCCTCGCAAATTGCAGGCTCCATGGGAATGCTGGCTTCAGCATCCATCGGGGATGGAACAGGCGTTTACGAACCCATCCATGGTTCAGCCCACGACATCACAGGTAAAGGCGTTGCCAATCCGCTGGCGTCCATCCTTTCAGTAGCATTGCTCTTGGATATTTCTTTTGGCCTCAAGGCTGAATCGGAAGCCGTTATCAATGCTGTGGATGCCGTCTTGAAAGCCGGTTACCGCACCAGGGATATTGCCAATGCTACAACGGATCCTGCCATGCTGCTGGGAACCGAGGCAATGGGTCAACAGGTGTTGGCTCGGTTGTAATTACGCGGTACATTTATAGGGTAAACCATTCCAATGAATAAAAATAATTTTCTGGTTCTTGCCTTGTTGTTTGCAACAACATTTTCCGTGCATGCACAAAACAATGCAGTGAAATTGGTCAGGGATAAAACCAATCCTGCTGTGCATGTGACCATCAACGGCAAACATTTTACAGACTTCTTTTTTCCGGATACCATTGCCAAGCCGGTGCTGTATCCCATCAAGGCACCGAATGGAACCGTTATCACCAGAGGGTTTCCCATGAATCCCATTGATGGCGAACCCACAGACCATCCGCACCACCTGGGCCTCTGGTTCAATTATGGTGATGTGAACGGACTTGATTTCTGGAACAATTCCTATGATATTCCTGCTGATAAAAAAGACCTCTATGGCACGGTAAAATTTGGGAAGATCACAGGGATGCAGAGCGGCGCCACAGGAAAACTATCTTATGATGCAGCATGGCATGATCAATCAGGCAAAACACATTTGACCGAGCAGACCGGTTTTGAATTCAGTGAAATCAACGGGGTTTGGGTGATTGATCGAACCACAACACTGACAGCTGCTATACCGGTGTTATTCAAAGACAACAAGGAAGGCGTTCTCGGACTGCGCATGGCGCATGAACTGCAAATTCCAACAAAGACTACCAAAAAATTTGTAGATGCCAATGGCATTGAAACCACCATCAAGGCCGTTACGGATAGCATTGCCAATGGCAATTATATCAACAGCAATGGCGTGCAGGGGGAAGATGTTTGGAGCAGAAAGGCCAGCTGGTGCATGATGTATGCCAAAATGAAAACAGATTCAGTAAGTGTTTTGATCATTGATCATCCCAAAAACATTGGCTACCCAACTTATTGGCATGCAAGAGGCTATGGACTGTTTGCCGCCAACCCGCTGGGCGACAAGGTATTCACCAATGGAAAGGCAGAACGGAACCTTTCGCTGAAAGCAGGGGAGTCGGTTACTTTCCGCTACAGGGTTGCCATTGCTGCCGGCAAAACATCTTTGCCGCAGGCAGGCATCACGCAATTGCAAAATGATTTTGCCGCAAAGCCTGTCAAGCTCATGTACGTGGGCTCTTACACGGGCAAGGGCAATCCTGGCATTCAGGTCTATGCCTTTGATCAGGCAACCGGAAAATCATCACTGGTCAGGGAACACCGCAACCCAAGTGCCGGATATTTTGCCATCACGCCAGACAAAAAAATCATGTACTCCCTGGGAGAAGAAGGTTCCAGAAAGGGAGCAGTATGGGCCTATTCCATTGATCAAAAAACCGGAGAACTGATCAAGTTGAACAGCCAGCCCACCGTTGGTGATGGTCCCTGTTATATTTCTTTCGATCCCAAAACAAAGGCTGTCTACTGCGCCAACTATTCCGGCGGAAGCCTGACGGTTTTCAAAACAGCTGAAAACGGAAGTCTTCTTCCTGCTGCACAGCATATTGTCTACAGTGGCTCAAGCGTAAACAAGAGCCGTCAAGACAAGCCCCATGCCCATTGTGCAGTGATTGCCCCCGGAGGAAAATATCTGTATGTAAATGATCTGGGTTCAGACAAGATTTATCGCCATACCATCAAGCCAGATGGCACACTAGAGGAAACACCTTTGGCCTATTCCACAGCACCCGGCGACGGCCCCAGGCATATTGTGTTCAACACTGCCGGAACCCGCGCCTATTCGCTCAACGAGATGAAGGGAACCGTTGATGCTTTTGTTGTTGAAGAAGCGGGCCTGAAAAAAATCCAGAACATTGTTGCCGATACGGTTCAAACCAAAAACGACCACGGAAGCGGTGCCATCCATCTTTCACCGGATGGAAGGTGGCTGATTGCCTCCAACAGGATCACCAGCAACCAGGTGGTTGTTTACAAGGTTTTAGCGGATGGCAAGCTCGAGAAAAAAAGCCATACCGATGTGGTCAAAAAACCGCGGTTTTTCAGGTTTGATGAAACAGGAAAATTTGTCCTCGTTGCAGGCCAGGATGGAAACAAGGTACAGGTTTTTGCATTCGACGGCAAGACAGGGGCTTTGAAAAACACAGGCAATGATCTTGAGATTTTCACGCCTGTTGCTATTGAGTTTTATTAATCCAAGCATCGATGGCTCGGCCATTTGAATAGGAAATAACAGAAGACGATTTTATCATCATCAATAAAAACAATCATGAGGCATATACTGATTATTGCGATGCTTTTGCTGGCTGCAGATTTATTTGCACAACAAACATCGGATCCCGAACAACGCCTGAAGGAATTGAACATCCAGCTCGGACCCATGAAACAACCCATCGCCAATTATGTGAAGGCTGTTCAGACGGGCAATTTGTTGTTTTTGTCTGGCCATATTCCGGATGAGGTGGTTGGTAAAAAAACACGCGGCAAGGTAGGGTCTCAGTTGAGTGTGGAGGAGGGGAAAGAAGCAGCAAGGTTGACGGCGATTTCCCTGTTGGCCACCATCAAGGCCTATGTTGGAGATTTGAACAAGGTCAAACGGATTGTGAAGGTTTTTGGCATGGTGAATGCCGATCCTTCTTTCACACAACATCCAACAGTGATCAATGGCTGCTCTGATCTGATGGTGGAAGTGTTTGGTGAAAAAGGAAAACACGCAAGGTCTGCAGTGGGCATGGGTTCTCTTCCATTGGATGCTGCCGTTGAAATTGAAATGGTCGTTGAATTACAATAAACAAAGTAATGATATTCCTGAAAAGATACGGGTTCACCCTTTCCATTGTGCTGGCAGTAATTGTCGCGATGATATGGCCACAGTACTTCAGGTCGATAGGTGATTATAAATTATCCAACCTCATCATACCCCTGCTGCAAGTAATCATGTTTGGCATGGGCACGGAAATGAGCCTCAATGATTTTGCGGGTGTTATCAAGACGCCAAAATCAGTATTGATCGGTGTTTCAGCACAATTCATCATCATGCCCCTGGTTGGATTTGCCATTGCCACCGGATTGGGCTTTGAGCCGGAAGTTGCGGCAGGGATCATATTGGTGGGAAGTGTTCCCTGTGGTGTTGCTTCCAATGTAATTTCCTATCTCGCCAAAGCCAATGTTGCGCTATCTGTAACACTTACTGCTGTGGGCACTTTGTTGGCGCCTATCATCACCCCTTTGTGGATGAAGGTTTTGGCTGGTCAGTTCATTGAGGTGGACGTGATGGCCATGGTGATTGACATCATCAAGATCGTGATTGTACCCATTGCAGCAGGATTGGTTTTCAATGCCCTGCTGAAAGGTAAATTGAGCTGGCTGGACAAGGCCATGCCCATTGTTTCCATGGTAGGCATTGCACTGATCATTGTGGTGATTACCGCTGCAGGCAGGGACAACCTCATGAAGATCGGGATGTTATTGATACTGGCGGCATTCTTGCACAATACGGCCGGATATTTCCTGGGCTATTGGTCTGGTAAATTATTTGGCTTGAAGGAAAGGGATTGCAGGACCATCGCCATTGAAGTGGGGCTGCAAAATGCGGGCCTTGCCTCAGGCCTGTCCAATGCCATGGGCAAAGCTTCCACCATCGGTTTGGCTTCTGCGGTATTTGGCCCGGTCATGAACACAACCGGTTCAATCCTTGCCTC
This sequence comes from uncultured bacterium, assembly GCA_903834825.1. Taxonomy (GTDB): domain Bacteria; phylum Bacteroidota; class Bacteroidia; order Chitinophagales; family Chitinophagaceae; genus Pollutibacter. The sequence continues at coordinate 8,953 of CAILKQ010000091.1, forward strand.
CTATTGGCACAGGAAACCCATCACATGATGTTCAACCGCAAACCCTTTTTTACACGCTTTTTGCCTACTGGTAGAGCTGGTTGAAAATGAATTTGAAGCTGCCGTGGGTTTGAGCACGGAAACTGATTTCCGGACCAAAGGCAAACAAGGTTCCTTTTCCAACGGTTGCTGCAAAAGCAGCAATCCCATCCTTGAGGTAAGACTGGCCCCAGGCCCATCCACTTCTCAATGTTTTCTCTGAAGCAAACCAGGCCAGCGGTTTGATGCTGCCAGCCGTTTGCGCACCAGGCGCAATATGGAAAACAGGACTGTCATCAAAATAAACATCTGCAGTCTTCTTCATGCCCCATGCCGCCTTGGCATCATTGTCTATGGTGATTTGCATCAAGCTACCGGGGATATAGAATTTCTCGTTGGGAAGTTCCCTTTCTTTTCCATTGTTCATTTCAACCAATGCATTGCTGACAGGCAGTTTCAGGTGAAAAGCCAATGAGGTGCTGCTGCCGATGGTCAGGATGTTGCCACCTGCTTCCATGAATTTTTTCAGTTCAGGAATGGACTTGTCTACAGAAATGTTCCCGATGGTTTTTTTGAATGCTTCAGGTGTGTCTTCTGGCTTGGGTCCGCCGAAGCTTCTGCCGCTTCCTTGCAGGGAAGGCATGGCGCCTCCTACAAAAAGAATGACATCGTATTTGTTGTTGAGGTTGCCCTTGTCAATCTCTTGCGCATAGAGCAATTCAACATTGAAATGGTATTGTTCCATGATCCAGCGCATCCATCCAGCGGCCATCGATCCGCCATAGGCATCCCAGAGTGCGATGCGGGATGGCTTCACCCGTATCATGTCTTCTGTTGTTTTCATGTCTGTAGCCAAAAGGTCTGCACCCAGCGTCGATGCATTTTTCAGCAGCCATTCGGCTGATTTGCCCTTGTTGGGAATATAAAAAGAGCCGGCAGGTGCATCCACCCTTGATCCATTGATGCGGTACACTTCGGCACCGGCCTTGAGCAATTCATTGACTGCAACAAAGGAGTGGTTGTTGGCTGCGCTCAGGATGAACCCGCCTTTGCCCATCTTTTCGGGCGATTTTCCTTTCAATGCCTGTACTTCACCATCAGCAATCCTTGCGAACGGTCCTTCCAGCTTTTCCATCACCCTGTCAAATTCAATGCCCATCTGATAGGCCAGTGTCCATCCAGCTGCATCATAAGGGGCGATGGGCGGGCCACCGGGATATTGGAAATCGTTGGGATGGTCTTGTGGTTCAAACATGTCGATGATATGCGGGCGAAAAGCCTGGTCGCATTGTACGATGAGTGAACCGGCGGGATAGTTTTTCCCGTTGGCGCTGAAGTCAGCTGTAGCCTTGTTTACCACAATGCCGGTGCGGATCAGCGCGTTCGCAAACCTTGTGGCGGTAGCGAAATCTGCTTGGTTATAAGGGAGAATATAGGCCCTGGCATCACGGAGTGCAGGGTTTTTAAAAACACTGTCATAGAGTTTCATGGGGATGGCACCGCCATTTCTGCCCATTCCTTCAGTGACAGCAGTCTCAGCACCAGTTGTCTTGGGTGCCTGTTCTTTTTTGAAGCGCTCTGTGATCTCGTCGCTTCTTTTGGGGTACTGTGTCCAGGTATCTTTTCTTCCCTTGTCAATGGAGTTCTTGCCCATCTTGTAAATATTGTAGAGCAGCTCATCCCTGTGGCGGGTGGCATACATGAGCACGGCATAGTTCATGGAAACCGAGTAGTCGATGGAGTTTCGGAAAAACCAGGGACGTGGTGTAATTGGATTGGGGTTTGCGCTGCTGGGGATGAGTCTTGCAGGCACCAATGGAATACTGGAGGGGGTCGGGCTGCCAATGATTTCCGTGAGCAAGCCAATCATGTTATGGAAATAGGTGGTGGTGCGCAGTCCGCCATTGTACCAGGTTGAGTAGGGAGAACCGGCCCTTTGGGTGAACCCTGGCTTGTCTTCTGCATTGAGCCTGTTGATCATGGCGGCGCCAACAGCATCAAGGCTGGTCATCACCAATGGATCAAAAACATAGTTGAAGGGGTCGCGGAAAGGAGGACCGGCAACCACAGCACCTGCCGGACCTGTTTGGTGATGGTTGTACATGATCTGGGGCAACCATTCAACGAACAATTGGCGGGCCATGTTCTGGGTTTCCTTGAGGTTCAGCATGTAGAAATCCCTGTTGTTGTCGTGCCCGGCATATTTTTCGTAGAGCCTTGGCAGGTAGGATGTTGTTCTTTTGAGTGAATCTGTATTGCGCATGTACCAGTCAGAGACCAGTTCCTGGCCGTCTGGGTTGGCATGCACCATCAGGATGATCACATTGTCGAGGATTGTTTTTGTTTCGGCATCATTCCTGCTGTTGAGCTGGTAGGCCAGTTCAATCAGCTGGTGTGCGCCCACCACTTCCGTTGCATGAAGTCCGCCATCAATCCAGACAATTGCCTTTCCCTGGGCTGCCAGGGCCTTTGCTTCTGTCTCAGAAAGGCTCTCTGCGCGGGCCATGCGTTGGGCAATGGCCTTGTATTTCTCGATATTTTGATGGTTTTCTGGCGAGGTGATGATCATCATGAATTGATCCCTTCCTTCCTCCGTTTTTCCGATGCTGGTCAGTTTTGCCCTGTCGGATGCCTGATCCAATTTTTTAAAATAAGCCTCGGTCTTGGAATAATTGGCCAGTTGATAGTTGTCGCCAATGTTAAACCCAAAATGTTCTTTTGGGGTAGGGATGGACTGGCCAATAGAAATGGTGCTGATCATGATCAGCACAGGGAAAAACAAATTTTTGATCAAAGACATGGCTGTTGTTTAAATATGAGAAGGTAAAGAGGGGTCAATTGACATGGCCATAAAGATATATTCATTCATGGAAAATGTTACATCAATTCATTGAATTCAGCTCTCTTAATGGGTGCGTTTAAAGATTGGCGCATGATTTGAGGATAAATGCGCATAAACAAAAAACATAAAAACTTGCGGTACTTATTGTTAAATTTTCATTAAGTTTACTATGCCATATTTTTTTAACACCAAAACGATGCTTCGTATGAGAAAAAACAGCACGTGCAGGATCCTGTACATGTCTGTCTTCAGTATGCTTACACTGATGACAGCCCAGGTTCAAGCAAAAACAATTTCGCTCTCAGGCCCCAGTTTGCCAGAGAAGTTTAGTAAGCCCCCAGTAGACATTTCGGGAACAGTAACAGATGCAAAGGGCAATGCCCTTGCCGGTGCAACAGTCACTGTAAAAGGGAGTAAAACTGCCATCGTTACAGACCAAAACGGACGATTTACCTTTAAAGGCGTTGCAGACAATGCAGTACTTCAAATCAGTTTCAGTGGTTATATCACTGAGGATGTGGCTGCAAAGAATGCCAAATCAATCACCTTGCGTGAGCAAATCAACCAACTCACTGACGTAGTTGTGGTGGGTTATGGTACCGCCAAGAAAAAAGACCTTACCGGTGCTGTGGTTCAGGTAAAGGCCGCACAGTTGGAAAATGAGAACCCCCGTTCTGTGCAAGACATGCTCAGGGGTAATGCACCTGGATTGGACGTAGGTTTCAACGCCTCTGCAAAAGGTGGTGGTAGCTTGCAAGTAAGGGGACGTGCTTCCCTAACCGCTTCCACTTCTCCATTGATTGTGGTAGACGGGGTAATCTATCCTGGTGATCTTTCTGACATCAACCCCAATGATATACAAACAATTGACGTATTGAAAGATGCGAGTTCTGCTGCAGTATTCGGCGCACGCTCTGCCAATGGCGTTATCCTGGTTAGCACCAAGCGTGGTAAAGCAGGCAAACCAGTCATCACCGTCAACTCCAACTATGCGCTCAACAGAATAGCCAGGTGGCCTGGTTTGTTGAAGCCAGAAGAATTTTTTGACTGGCGTTCTGATGTAATTTGGAGCCAGCGTGGATTTGATTCAACATCCAAGCCTGGAATTAAACATTGGGCTACCGATCCCCGCAAGTTGCCTTCAGGCATTACAGTCAACGATTGGCTTGCCTTGGGTGGTAACCCTGCAACATCTGACCCTGTAACAGTTTGGTTGAACCGTGTGGGTGGAAACCAGGGAACATCGGCCATTTCTCAGGAAAGTTACATTAAAAATACACCCATTGATTGGGAATCCCTTATTCTCAACAAGAACGGAAGCCAGCAAGACCATACGGTGAGTGTATCCGGCAGGGCTGGTGCAACAAATTATTATTCATCCTACGGATATTATGAAAACGCAGGCATGGCGCAGGGCGAGCAATTCAAAACGCTGCGGACAAGGGTGAACTTGGAAACAGAAGTGGCCAAGTTCCTCTCCATTGGGTTGAACATGCAATTCGCCAGCAGGGATGAAGGACAAACTCCTGTAAGTATTGGGGACATGCTCGGAACCTCTCCTTTCGGAAGCCTGTATCAGGCAGACGGACGTTTGCGTGCCAGTGCCAATGATGACGTGGGGAACAATACCAACCCCCTCATGACTCCTTACTACGTTAAAAGGATGTTGAAGTTCAACAACCTTTTCGGATCAATTTATGCCAAGGGTAAATTGCCTGCAGGGTTTTCCTATCAGGTCAACTTCACGCCCCGCTTTGAGTGGGTTCAGAACTACGAGCATACTTCTTCACAGCGTCCAAACTTAGAAAGCCGTGGTGGAATTACATCAAGAAGAGAAGACCGGACCTATCAGTGGCAGATCGACAACTTGTTGATGTGGAACAAGAAATTCGGTAAACATTCCATAGACGCAACTGCGCTGGTGAATGCAGAAGAGTTTTTCTTCTTCTCCAATACCATCAATGCTGAGAACTATTCTCCCAATGATAACCTGGGATGGAGTGGTATTCAGGCGGCTTCCATCAAAAACTTCAGCGCCAACGATCAATACCAGACCGGCGATGCTTTGATGGGCAGGGTAAATTATGGATACGATGACAAATACCTGTTGACACTCACCGCCCGCCGTGATGGATTTTCTGCCTTCGGACAAGGTAATCCCAGGGCACTGTTCCCTTCTGCTGCATTGGGTTGGGTTATAACAGATGAAAAGTTCATGAAGAATTCATTGAATGTGCTTGATTACCTCAAAGCACGTGTTTCATATGGCGAAAACGGTAACCGTGAAATCGGAAGGTATGCAGCACTTGCGCAACTTTCTTCAGCGAACTACCTCTACACAACTCCAGGTGGTATCAATGTTCCTGTAGGAGCCGTTGCAACGGTAAACATGTCCAACCCCAACCTCCGCTGGGAAAGACAGGCCTCCGTCAACTTTGGCTTCGATTTTAGCCTGAAAGGTGGAAAAATTTCAGGTGCTGCAGATTATTATATCCGCAACACAAGCGATTTGCTGGTCAACCGCGCGTTGCCCAATATCACCGGTTTTGGCAGTGTGATTACCAATTTGGGTAAGGTGGACAACTCAGGCTTTGAGTTCAGTTTGAATACAGAGAACCTGAAGCTTAATAACTTTATTTGGAGATCCAGCCTGGCTGTTTGGAGCAACAAGAACAAGATTATCAGTTTGTACGGCAAAGTACCGGTTACTGATGCCAGTGGCAATACTGTACTGACTGAGCAGGATGACCGTGCCAATGGATGGTTCATCGGCAAGAACATCAATACGATTTGGGATTTCCGCATACTCGGCGTTTGGAAGGTAGAAGAAGCAGCAATGGCCAGGTCTTATGGATTTGCTCCTGGCGATTTCAAATTGGATGATGTCAACAAGGATGGAAAGTTTACTGTTGATGACCGTGTTTTCCTCGGACAGACAGCCCCTAAGTTTAACCTGAACCTGAGAAACGAATTCACCATTTACAAAAACTTTGATGTTTCATTCCAGCTCTATGGACGTTTTGGCCTTCTTTCTCAATTCAACGAAGCAGCCAATGTGGATCGATTCTACGACCGCGCCCAGTTTTATAAAAGGCCTTATTGGACACCCACCAACCAAATCGATGACTATGCCAGGATGATGTCTTCATTGGGCTCCGGTATCGGTCTGAATGTATGGAGAAAATCATCTTTCATCCGGGTAAACAACGTAAGTTTTGCGTATACCACGCCAAAACGCCTTACCGATAAGCTAAAGCTTCAGAGTTTGAAGGTGTATTTCAATATACAAAATGCCTTGACCGTTTCGCCATGGGAGTATTTTGATCCTGAAAACAAAGGGTTTACTCCTTCTTATGGAACATTTGGCATCAACATGACACTTTAAAAAACAAGCAGAAACATTCAAATCATTTGATATGAAGCAGAAATTAAACCGATTAACAAAATACCTGGCCTCACTGGTCGTGGTATTGCTCATGACCCAGTCCTGTAACAAGGATTGGCTCACGCCTAAACCACTTTCTTTTTTCTCCCCTGAGAATACCCTTGTAGACGAAAAGGGTTTTAATGCCGGTCTTGCAGCTATTGCACGCCAAGTAAGGGATGAATTTTATGGAGACGGACACCCTATCACTACTGAGAATATCTTTTCAGAAGTTGCGGTGGAAGGAACAACTGACAAGTTTGGCCCGGCCGTAAACCTTAATATTTTGATTACACCCGATGCAAACCTGAACAGTGCCGACTTCAACAGGATCGGATGGTACTGGGAGCGCTGGTACGTAGTAATCAGGCTGGCCAATACTATTACTACCCGCATTACGGATGTAAAGGGTATTACTGATGCTGCAAAGAATATCATCATTGGCAAAGCAAATTTCTACAGGTCTTATGCTTATTACAGACTTGTAAACCAGTTCGGTGATGTGCCTGCTACATTCAAAGAGCTGACGGAAGCCAAACTCGACTTCAAGTCTGTTAAACGTGATGTAATCCTGCAGCGTTTGAAAACAGACCTGGAATTTGCAGCCCAGCATGTACCCTGGATGAGCAACAAGGGAGATATAAACAGGGGTGCTGTTTATCACCTGCTGGCAAAGGTTCAGCTTTCATTGGCAGATTTTGATGGGGCTATCGCTTCTACAAGCCAGGTAATCAACAACGGTACATACAGGTTGATGACCAATCGATTTGGTGTAGATGCTGGTGTAACAACCAAGAATGTGATTTGGGACCTGCACAGGCGCAACAACAAGTTCGCTGCAGCCAACACGGAAGTATTGTTTTCAGTGATCGACCGCTTTGGTGATCCATCTGCAACTGCAACTGGTACCGCCTCCATGCGCCAGGCGCTTCCCTTCTCCTCTTCTGCTGCAATCATTACGCCTGATGGCAAATCAGGCATGTTGGCGGTAAAAGCTGAATTTGATCACATGACCAATTATGGTCGTGGCATTGGCCGAAACAGGGCTACTCCTTATTCCACAAGGTATATTTGGGACGATCCAAGGGATTTGAGGCATGATACGGTTTCTGGAAACTGGGTGGACATGGAAAACCTCGTATACAATAACGAGGGAACTTTGAAGGGTAAGTCACCTTTTTATGGCCAAAGACTGCGTTTGTACGGTCCAGGAGGTACCCTTTTGGTGAGTGGTGGCGATACCATCAGGACCTGGTTTTCCTGGCCTCATTACAAGCTCTATATTGAAGATGAAATCAGGTATCCTTTTCAAGGAGGAAACTCAGATTGGTATATTTTCCGTTTGGCAGAAACCCACCTGCTCAGGGCTGAAGCCTATTGGTGGAAAGGGGATGCCGCCAACGCTGCAGTTGATGTGAATGCAGTAAGAACAAGAGCAAGATGTGCTCCCTATACAGCTGCCAGGGTTGACATGGGAACCATCCTTGATGAGCGTGCCCGTGAATTGTATTATGAAGAACCACGCAAGACTGAGCTTACACGCATCGCTTTCACGTTTGCCAAAACGGGAAAGTCTTTCAATGGAAAGACCTACAACCTTAACAATTTTTCACAGGCGAATTTCTATTTTGACCGCGTAATGGCGAAAAATGATTTCTATGGTAGGAATATCAAAAATATACGTGGTGATGCCTATACCATGAGCCCCTATCATGTGTTGTGGCCTGTGCCAAGACCGGCAATTCTGGCAAACAGCCTGGCTGTTTTGAACCAGAACAAGGGCTACTCAGGTGCTGAAAATAACATAGCACCATTGGATAAAATTGATTAAAAAGTTAGTTTTTTCTCATAAGCAATATCGCCCTGCTCCTTTTGGAGCGGGGCCTTTTTTTGCCCGCGTTTCTGAAAGTTTGTAGGCGGTATTTCTACAATCAATTCTTTGCTAGGGTGAAACTTCTTGGTAAAAAATAGTTAAATTGCCTCCTATATATTCCAACACATGAACAGATTGAAAAAACTATCGTTGCTGCTGGCTGCCATGGTACTGTCTTTGGCCTTCCTGCAATTCAAAAAAATTGAGAAGGTCCAACCCGTAACGGCTGATCCGGAGAAAATCTATACAGAAAAATGTGCTTCTTGCCATGGTGAAAAAGTAGAGGCCTTTGTTGACAGGAAATGGAAAAATGGCAATAAAAAAGAGGACCTGATCAAGAGCATCACCAATGGCTATCCTGATTTAGGGATGCCTACATGGAATGAAGCCATACCTGCAAAAGACATCGAGGCCTTGGCAGACCTTATTGTAGAAGGCTTGAAAACAGTGGAGCAGTACAGCTTCACAAAGGATAAAAAGAAAGTGGAAGGTCCTGCCATCTTCAAATCTGAAGGCATGACCGTGCTTTTGGATACCGTTGTATCTGGCCTCAACAGTGCATGGGGCTTGGCGCAATTGCCCGATTTGAATTTTTTGGTAACAGATAAAAGTGGAACACTTTACCATGTAGACAACAAGAGGAACAAGACAGCCATCACAGGCACTCCTGAAGTTTTGGTGGAAGGCCAAGGTGGAATGCTGGATGTGGCGATACACCCCAAATACGCAGAGAATGGATGGATCTACATATCCTACTCAAAAATAAAAATGATCGAGGATAAAAAATGGGGAACAACTGCTGTTGTTAGAGGAAAAATAAAAGATGGGGTATTTGTAGATCAGCAAGAAATTTTCGAAGGAGGCTCATACACGACAACCAGACAACATTATGGATCAAGGTTGGTCTTTGACAAGAAGGGTTTCTTGTTTATCTCAATGGGAGAGCGCGGACAAGAAAAGATTTTCCCTCAGGACCTCTCTGCTGCTCCCGGTAAAATCCACAGGATCAAAGACGATGGCTCCATTCCTGCCGACAATCCATTTGTTGGGAAAGACAAGACCATTGCTTCCATCTATACCTATGGCAACAGGAATCCTCAGGGTATGGCCATGGATCCTGCCACTGGTTTGATCTGGGAAAACGAACATGGTCCTCGTGGTGGAGATGAGTTGAACATCATCAAGGCAGGTGCCAACTATGGCTGGCCGGTGATTTCTTATGGCATCAACTACAATGGAAAGCCCATTACCCCCATCAGCAAAAAAGAAGGCATGGAGCAACCCATAACGTACTGGATTCCTTCGATTGCGCCGAGTGGATTGGCCTTTGTTACCGGCGATAAGTATCCTGCATGGAAAGGAAGTTTGATGGTTGGTTCATTGCGCTTCAGTTACCTGAACCGCTGCATCATGAAAGACAACAAGGTGGTAGGCGAAGAGAAATTGTTGCTCAATATTGGTCGCCTACGCAACATAGAAATGGGAAGGGACGGATACCTTTATGTAAGTGTTGAGAACCCTGGAAACGTGTTCCGCCTGATGCCAGTAAAGTAAATTAATAAATCAGTTTTGATTGAATAAAAGGGGATTCTCAGCTGAGAATCCCTTTTGCATATTGAACACATTTCGCAACTTCTTTTACAGCATCGGATCCTGCCGGAATATCGTATTCAACTTCGATGGATGCAGGAAACTTGTATTGTTTGTTTTTCATCAACAAGAGCACGTCCTTGATGGGCGTATCACCTTGTCCCCAAGGCATGTTGGCAGCACCTTTGTCTTTGCTGGCCCTGTCTTTCATGTGCATGCTGGTGATCCTGTCCTGCTTTGCTTCAATGAAGGCCAGCAATGACTCCTTGGTATTTTTTCCGCCTGCGGCGATATAATGTCCAAAATCAAGGTTGATGGAATTGTAGGGAGACTGCGCCAGCGCTTCATCCCAGGCTGTATCATTTCCTTGCGTATGGTTATGGTATCCAATGTATACTTTGTGCTTGGTGGCAAGATCACCGAGGCGCTTGGAATGCTCAGGTTTGGTCAGTTCCAGTGTAACAGATTTTGCGCCCAGCGCCTTCGCGGCTTTCAATGCATATTCGATTTCTCCATCAGAGTTGTTCATGCCCAGGGCATCGGGCTTGAATGCGTAGATGCTGACCCCTGCTTTTTTGTACATTTTTCTCAGTTCAACAAATTTGTCCATCGAAACGGATTCGCGCCATTCCCTCATTTTTTCGCTGCGCAGTTTTCTGTCACTGATATTGGTGGGACAGCCAGCAAATGCTTCCGCGGCATCACCCATCAACTCAATGGCACTGACCCCGCTCTGCACGCAATATTGCAGGATCTGTTCAGCGCTCCCAGGCATGCTCCTGAAAGAATAAGTGATTACACCCACCTGCACGCCCCCAAATTTTGAATTGGGCTGTGATGCGAGGGCGAAGATGTCATTTGAAAAAAAGGCACCTGCACTGAAAATGGCAGAAGATTGGAGGAAGGAGCGACGGTTCATATTGTTGAAGTGGTTGAAGGGGTTGAAGGGGTTGAAGGGGTTGAAGGGGTTGAAGGGGTTGAAGGGGTTGAAGAATCGTTTAGCTTACAATTTAAGGATTTTTGAGAAGCGATATTTAAATTTGCCATAAACCAACTCGGTTTTGTGGGAAGA
>CAILKQ010000092.1 GCA_903834825.1 uncultured bacterium
AAGGTCCTTTCTGATCTTTTGAATCCTATTCACGACCTCTCTGGCATTGCCCTCCTGCTCAAGCGCAGGGCTTACCACTACATCCAGTGCCACCGTCAGGGCATTCCTGGAAGCCACCATCCAACCCTCAACATCTTCGCTTTGGATATCCACTTCTTCCTTTAGAAGATGAACCAATTCTCCCTCCACCATGAGCGCATAAGCCCCTGTCGACTCCAGTTCCCTGATCTCCTCTTGAGACATGGCAGCAATGGCAGCAGCAGCAAGCTTCATTTTACCACCCAAGCGCTTGCCCAATAGCACAAAATTGGCTTTTATCTTTTTACGGATAAAATCATTATCAGCAGGCAAGTATTCCATTTCTTTGACATTCACCTCGGCCAGGATCAGGTCTTCAACCTTCTCCATTTGGCCTTTCATGGCTTCGCCATTGACAGGGATGAGCATTTTCTGAAGGGGTTGGCGCACCCGGATATTTACTTTTTTTCTGATGGACAGTACAAGAGAGCAGGTTTCTTTTGCCATGCCCATTCTCTCCTCCAGTGCACTATCAATCCAAGTATCATTGGCCACCGGAAAATCAGCATGGTGAACAGACGTAAAAGGTTCTTTCCCGGTAACTGCATTCAGGTTTCTGTACATGGAATCGGTGAAGAACGGCGAAATTGGCGCAGCCAATTTCGCAACAGTCACCAAGCAATTGTAGAGTGTTTGGTATGCACTGATTTTATCCGTTCCATATTCACCCTTCCAGAACCGCCTTCTGGAAAGCCTTACGTACCAGTTGCTGAGCAACTCATCAACAAATTCATCAATGGCCCTTCCTGCAAGGGTTGGCTCATAGTCTTCCATGTGTTGGTTAACCTGTTTGATCAGGCTCTGCAGGCTTGACAAAATCCAACGGTCGATTTCAGGCCTATCATGGAAAGGAACATCTGCTTCACTGTAATTAAACCCATCAACATTTGAATAGAGGGAAAAGAATTGATAGGTATTGTATAAAGTACCGAAGAATTTTCGCTGCACTTCCTTGATTCCTTCGATGTCAAATTTGAGGTTATCCCAAGGAGAGGCATTGGTGATCAGGTACCAGCGGGTGGCATCAGCACCATAGGTTTCAATGGTACTGAAAGGATCAACAACATTGCCCAGGCGCTTGCTCATCTTGTTGCCATTCTTGTCCAACACCAGCCCATTGGAAACAACTGTCTTGTAGGCAACACTGTCAAACAAAAGGGCTCCCAGGGCATGCAAGGTGTAAAACCAACCACGGGTCTGGTCTACTCCTTCAGCAATAAAATCAGCAGGAAAAGCATTGCCGCTTTCCACCAATTCACGGTTCTCAAAAGGATAATGCCATTGGGCATAAGGCATGGCCCCACTGTCAAACCAAACATCCACCAAATCTGACACCCGTTTCATTGCCTTGCTCGAAGCACTCACCAGGATCACATCATCAACAAATGGCTTGTGCAGGTCTGCCAATCCATTTTCAATAAACTGCTTGTTTGTATCTCCTCCAAGCACTGAAGCTGCTTTTTTAATTTCGGTATTCAGCTCTGCTACAGAACCAATGCATATTTGTTCAGCACCATCTTCAGTCCTCCAGATGGGCAATGGGGTTCCCCAGAACCTGCTGCGGCTGAGGTTCCAGTCAACCATGTTTTCCAGCCAGTTCCCGAACCTGCCCTCGCCAGTAGATTTGGGTTTCCATTGGATGGTCTTGTTGAGTTCCACCATCCTGTCTTTGATTGCGGTCGTTTTGATGAACCATGCATCCAATGGGTAATAAAGGATCGGCTTATCTGTTCTCCAGCAATGGGGATAATTGTGCTCGTATTTTTCTACCTTGAATGCCTTGCCCTCTTTCTTGAGCTGAACGCAGATATCAATGTTGACATCCACATAATTGTCGTCATTCTTGTAATTCTTGACGAACCGGTGGCTGAATTCACCCAGGCCATCCACAAACTTTCCTTCCCGGTCTACAAGGGTGAGGATTCCCAATCCATATTTCTTTCCCACTTTATAGTCATCCGCACCAAAAGCCGGCGCAGTATGCACAATACCGGTTCCGTCTTCAGTAGTAACGAAATCACCAACCACCACCTTGAAGGGGTCTGCAGCAGGAGTGATTTCTTGAATCACGTTCAATGCATTGGCTGCTGAGGGCATCAGTTGTTCGTAGTAAAGCCCTTCAAGCGCTTTGCCTTTGATGGTACCCAATACCTTCCAAGGGATCAATTTGTCTCCTGCCTTGAATGCCTCAAACGACAGCTCTCCGGCATCCTCTTTGAAGTACTTGGGAAGCAAGGCTGTTGCACAAACTACAGTCAATGGCGCCCCGGTATAAGGATTGAAACTCGACACCAGTGAATATTCAATGGAAGGCCCAACGGTCAGGCCCAGGTTGGATGGCAAGGTCCACGGGGTGGTTGTCCAGGCCATAAAATAAACCGGACCTTCCCCCGTATTCATCTCTTTCAAAACTGAAAACGATGGTTGATGCACATTGCCATTTTCTGCGAGCCTAAAAAGGGCAACGGCAGAGGTATCTTTTACGTCTTTGTAAGTTCCAGGCTGGTTGAGTTCGTGGGAACTCAGGCCAGTTCCTGCAGCAGGTGAATAGGGCTGGATGCTGACGCTCTCGTATAAATATCCTTTATCGTACAACCGCTTTAAACACCACCAAAGAGACTCTATATAATCATTTTCGAAGGTTACATAGGGATGTTGCAGATCAACCCAATAACCCATCTTGGTCGTGATCTCATCCCATTTGTCCTTGTAACGCAAAACCGCTTCACGGCATTTTTGGTTGTATGCTTCAACGCTGATTGTTTTACCGATATCCTCTTTGGTGATGCCCAATTCTTTTTCTACTCCAAGCTCAACGGGAAGACCATGGGTATCCCATCCACCTTTTCTCTTCACCTGAAAGCCCTTCATGGTCTTGTACCTGCAAACAAGGTCTTTCAGTGTACGGGAGATTACATGGTGTATTCCCGGCATGCCGTTGGCACTGGGCGGCCCTTCGTAGAAAACAAAGGGTTTGGCCCCTTCCCTGTTCCGTATACTTCCTCCAAATGCATCTTCCTCTGCCCAGCTTGCCAAGATTTCCTTTTCAAACGCGGGGAGGTTGAGTTGTTCGTATTCTTTATAAGTCTTTCCCATACTTTTTCCTAAGGTGGCAAAGGTAGAAAAAAGTTTAAGGGTTTTACTTGAAATTCATGGTTCCGTCGGCCTGGTAGGCAAAGCGAAAGCTGTAATAACGCTGGTTCTTTAATTTTTCAGCATCCGAGGCAGTTGCTGAAGGTGTTACGCCACCCTTGTAATAGTTCAGGATTTCAACCTTGGCATACTTGCCCTTGGCGGTTTTGAACACCAGTACCCTTCCAGGAACGGGGGTGATCAGCATAGAGACCGGGCTGTATACATACCATCCCTTATTGCTGCTATTGGGTACTGCATAAGTAACTGGTGCATTGTCTTGCCTGAAAACCGAATCCTTCGGCACAGCCTTTACATCATCAAATGTTCCAACATAAACAAAGGCACCGCCTACACCAGGGCCACTGTTGCCTCCATTGGTGATGATGGTTGTTCCCCTTACTGCCACATCCCACTTCACTGAATTGGAATCAGTGCTGGGCACTACAGCGTTTGTTTCGAAACTAAAAAAAGTAAACTTACCAGCACCTACCGGCTGGCCATTGACCAATCCTACAATGGTGTCTGCAGGGATGCCTGAAACTGTTTTTTCAGTCAAAGTGGCGACAACAACTGGAGCGTCATTCTTCTCACAAGCCTGAAAAACAACTAACGCTAACATTGCACTTCCGATGATCCTTGAAATTCTCATTGCTTCTTGTTTATTTGGAAATTAAAAAATGAATTGAATGTCTATATAGCCCGTCCTTCCTGGATTTCCGGGAAGAAAGGGTATGTCCTTGTAGTTGAACAGGTTGTCAATACCAGCCATGCATTTCCAATGGGAAGCCAAAGGCAACCCCACACTTGCATTGACCTGCACATATCCTTTTGCATATTCATCAGACCGGTTGATGAGCCCATTTCCATCGAGGTCGGAAGTTCCCCACCTGCTCCTGTAAATGAATCGGATGGTAGAGAAATACCCTTTGGCATTTTCTGCATTGAACTTGAGGTTTGCTGTATGCCTGGACCGGTTGGGTAATCCACCATAATCTGAAAGGCTCATCCGATAGGCTTGTCCGTTGGTTAGCGATCGCTGAAACACCTCTCCTTTTTTGATGGATTGCAGCACTTCCTTGTCTGCAGTATACAGGAATTGGTATCCTGCATTGAGCTGAATCCATTCGCCAATTTTTTGTTGTGCACCCAACTCTACCCCTTGTGTAAGTGCACGCTTGAGGTTGAAATAACTGTAGATCTGGCCCCCGTTTTTCTTGAAGGCAATGATATCGGTAACAATCATGTTCTTCAGGTCATTCCTGAAAACGTTTGCAGTGAACTGTGATTTTGCACCCAGGGTGTAAACAATGCCTGCATTCAATCCCCCCGAAACCTCCGGTTTCAATGCAGACAAGTTTCCAACAAGTGCAGTGGTCTGGTCCAACAATTGAGCTGCCGAGAGCCTTTTTAATTCGTTGACAGCCACCTCGGACCCAAACACAGAATAGGCACCAGCAGCGAGGTTGGTGAAGTTGAGATACAACTGCCTGAAATCAGGTGCCTTGAAACCACGTCCGTATGAAACATTCAGTTTTAGCTTCCCTGAAGGTTTGTACTGGAAGGCAATTTTAGGACTCCATACAGAAGCATAGGCCAGGTTGGCGTCAAACCTCAAACCACTAATCCATGTGAGCTTTGAAGAAAATTTTTGCTCGTGTTGTACAAAGAAATAGCCAATGGAATTGGTCCTCAACGTTGAAGCGGTATCATAGCGGTTTGATCTTACTGTTTCACGCACAATACCAGCACCGGATGTGAAGGCAGCATTTTCAGTGATTTGCCAGTCTGTCTGGTTTTCAACCCTTGCAAACAATTGCCTGAACCTGTCATCATAGCCTCCAGTTGCATTTTTTACAGCCAACTGCTGAACAGCATTGAACCCTGTCAGGTATCCGCGCAATATTGATTTTATTTTCTGCTCCTTGTTGAACTGAAGGTATGGGGTGAAATTATATTCGTTGTTTTTCTCAAAACCCTTTGAAGCAATGGTTGTGCCAAGGTTCTGCACAAAGATGGTATTGTCGATCTGGCTTGCATTGGCCCTGAAGGAAGCACCGGCTTTCCAGTAACTGCCCAGTTGCTGGTGTATGCTCAGGTTTTGTGTTGATCGCCTGAAAGGTTCGACTGTTTTTTGCACTGCATTGGGTTTGAGGCTGTACCCTTTGGATTGGTTGTAATTCAACGATGCAGCAAGGTCTGTTTTATTGAGCCTTCTTGAAAAGTTAAGGTTTCCGTCCACCGAGTTGAACCTTCCATAGCGCAGTCCAAGATCCGTCTTGTTTTGACCTGCGCGATCCGTGATGATATTGATGACACCTCCCATGGCTTCTGATCCATAGAGGCTGGAAGATGGCCCCTTGACAATTTCAATTTTCCTGATATTCTTTACGGTAATTTTTGAAAGGTCAAGCACACCAGCAGTTCTACCGATCAACGGCTCTCCATCGATGAGAATAAGGGTGTATTCTGATGAAAGACCCTGCACCTGTATTCCTTTTCCAAAATTATCAATCACCTGGATACCCGTTTGTTCAGCCAGGATATCGTGCAACCGAAGTGAGCCGCTCTGGTAAAGGGTTTTGGAAGAAATCACTGCTACAGGTATGGCGATATTTCCCATGGACCTTGGCGTTCTTGTGGCCGTCACCACCACTTCATCCAGGTTTGTCTGGGATGAATCACCTCCCCGTTGTGCAAAGGCCACAGTGGTCATCAACAAGAATAAAAATTGAAAAAAAATCCTCATGCAATTAAAATCAAGTGCAAAACTGATTCACTTGGCGCCAAGATTTATCATGGGATTGTCAGATGAGGAAGCTGTTTTGAATTATGACAATTCAATGACGGGGATTAACCGAAGTCATGCATTGTGGGCTGAAGCCTAAACAAAAAACTATCGCTTGGAATAGGATGTTTTGTTCAACATTTCGCAGGGCTTGAGCCCGGTATGTTTTTTGAAGGCGGTAGAAAAATGTGAAATGGATGAATAACCCAGTTGGGCAGATACTTCGGAAACAGTATAGCCTTTTTCATAGAGCAGGTACCTGGCATGTTCCATCCGCTGGTCCTGGTAAAAATCAAAAATAGTGGCCCCGAACATCACCTTGAATCCTTTTTTGAGATAGCATTCATTGATGGCTGCTTTTCTGCTCAGTTCCCTGATGGTGATGGGATCGCAGATATGCGCAAGCAGGATTTCCCTTGCTTTGATGATCTTCTCCCTTTCGTCCTGGTGGGCAAGAAATTTACAGGCAGGAACCTCATCTTCCCTGATGGTGCTCATTGATTCCAGCGTATAAAGCAGGAGTATTTGCGTTTGGGCATTGATGAAAATATTTTCAACGGTATCGGCATAGCGATGATTGAGGATAGAAGAAAGCGTATGCCTTATTCTTCCAGAAATGGAAATAGGCCTGCTAAAAGTATGGTTGAAGCGAAAATTAAGGATGGCGTCTGCTTCAGGATTGGTTCCTTCTGATTTGATGAGGTTGCTGAGATGAAGGGGCTCAAACCTGAACTGAAGCAGATCCATTGTGCCAGTTTGTTCAACACATTGGGCATTCCGGTTCAATTTGCATTCCTCACAATTGGCATTGGGTTCTTTGCAAAAGGTCTGGCCATTTACGCAGAACCGAAGCTCGAGATAGCGGTTTTCCACCACCTCGTCATAATGGTAAACCAGGGTTCCATGGTCATCCACCCCAAGAGCGCTGCCCTGTGGATGGCGCCTGATGGCATATTGCCAAGAACCAGGGATCTTTTTTTCCCTTGAAAACAATACCGGAAGTCCATCAAAATGGTTCCATTTTGACATTATCCTGAGTGGTATGGAGAGATTATCTGGCATCAATGGACAAAGATAAGCCTTCTGGCTGACCTCAGGGGCTTTGCTTTGTCAAAAAACGGTAATGAATATGTGGAAATCATCTTTAAAAAGAAAGGCTGATTTACGGCTAAAAATGAGGTAAGCCCCCTGAATTTCAGTAGATTTGTATGCCGGGGTATAAAAATACAAAACCAGAGGTAGACGTTAACCATGAGCATTGAAATTGATGAAAATTTAGAACAACCCAATAACAGCTATGGTGCAGACAGCATTCAGGTGTTGGAAGGTTTGGAGGCGGTCAGAAAAAGACCGGCCATGTATATTGGTGATATTGGGGTAAAAGGACTTCACCATCTTGTTTATGAGGTGGTTGACAACTCAATTGATGAAGCCTTGGCAGGCCATTGCGACAATATCATCGTCAATATTCATGAGGATAACTCCATTTCCGTAGAGGACAATGGAAGGGGTATTCCAACGGGAATGCACCACAAAGAACAACGCAGTGCGCTTGAAGTGGTCATGACCGTGCTGCATGCGGGTGGTAAATTTGACAAGAACACCTACAAGGTTTCAGGAGGTTTGCATGGTGTGGGTGTCAGTTGTGTAAATGCACTGAGCACCACATTGCAGGTAACGGTGCAGCGTGATGGGAAGACCTTCGAACAGGAGTACGAGCGCGGTACTCCCAAATATGCTGTAAGGGAAATCGGAAGCAGTAGCACTACAGGTACCAAGGTCCATTTCTGGCCCGATACCACGATTTTTACTACAAATGTATACAACAAGGATATCCTGGAAGGAAGGCTTCGTGAATTGTCTTACCTGAACAAGCGCATCCGCATCATATTGAATGACCTCCGTGAACTGGATGATGCAGGCGACCACTACCAAAAGGTATTTTTCAGTGAAGGTGGAATCATTGAGTTTGTTGAGATGCTGGACAGGAATGGAAAGCGCAACTCCCTCATCCCAAACATCATCTACATGGAAGCACATGATGCTGACTCCAATGTAGCTGTTGAAGTGGCCATCAATTACAACGACTCCTACAACGAACATATTTTCTCGTACGTCAACAACATCAATACCATTGAAGGTGGTACCCATGTGGCTGGCTTCAGAAGAGCAATTACCCGGGTATTCCAGCAATACGGTAAGAAATTAGGGCTTTTTGAAAAGTCAAAAGTGGAAGTGGAAGGGGATGATTTCAGGGAAGGTCTCTCTGCCATCATTTCCGTAAAAGTTCCTGAGCCTCAGTTTGAAGGCCAGACAAAAACCAAACTCGGCAACTCTGAAGTGATTGGTATCGTTGATGTTACCGTCTCCCGTACCCTTGAAGCATACCTGGAAGAAAATCCAAGGGATGCGAAAAATATCATCAGCAAGGTCATTCTTGCTGCACAAGCCAGGGCTGCTGCGAGAAAAGCCAGGGAACTGGTCCAAAGGAAAACCGTTTTGTCTGGAGGCGGACTTCCAGGAAAACTCTCGGACTGCTCTGAGCGTGACCCAACAAAAAGTGAATTGTTCCTGGTTGAGGGTGACTCAGCAGGGGGAACAGCCAAACAAGGCCGCGACAGAAACTTTCAGGCCATTCTGCCACTCAGGGGCAAGATCCTCAACGTTGAAAAGGCCATGGAACACCGGATCTACGATAATGAAGAGATCCGAAACATGTTCACTGCCCTTGGCGTAAAAATAGGTACGGCAGAAGATCCAAAAGCACTTGACCTTTCCAAACTCCGTTACCACAAGCTCATCATCATGACTGATGCTGATGTGGATGGTAGTCATATTGCAACCCTTATCCTTACCTTCCTTTTCCGCTACATGAAGGAAATGGTTGAACAGGGATATGTTTACATTGCACAACCACCTCTTTATTTAGTGAAAAAAGGAAAGGAGCAATTCTATGCATGGGATGAGGAACAAAGGAAGGGTTATGTGGAGCGCCTTGGTGCAGGTAAGGAAGAAAGTGTAAACGTGCAGCGATACAAAGGTCTTGGAGAAATGAATGCAAGCCAGCTTTGGGACACCACCATGAATCCCGGTTCCAGAACACTCAAAAGGGTAGGCATTGAAAGTGCAGCAGAGGCCGACAGGGTATTCAGTATGCTCATGGGAGATGAAGTAGGGCCTAGAAGGGAGTTCATTGAATCACATGCCAAATACGCAAAACTAGATATTTAATCATCTTTACTAACAATTAAACCAATCAACATGTCAAACGAAAACATGCTCACAGCCTACAATGTCAAAACAAAGGAAAAAAATGTTCCCATCCTTGATGCAGTTGTCAGCAAAACAACAAAAGGTGGATACATCGCCAAAGGACATGACGGCAAAGGCAACAAGCTTACAGCCCTTCTTGGTGAAGCAAAAGCACTTGCTGCCATCAAAGCTGGAACAGCTAAGCAGGGTTGGTAGTATTCAACTGCACATATTCTTCAAGACAGGCCCCGGGCCTGTCTTTTTCATTTGGTCTTGTACTGGTTTTTTTGGAGCCATCCCTTCACCTTCTCCCTATGGTCTCCCTGTAAAATGATTTCTCCATCCTTGGCAGATCCACCTGTACCGCACTGGTTTTTCAACTGCTTTCCCAAGATTGTCATGTCTTCTTCCGTACCTATAAAGCCGGTTATCAGGGTAACAGTTTTCCCTGCCCGGTGTTTGGTTTCCAAGGTGACCCTCAACAGCTGTTGTTGAGGAGGCAAGGTTTGAACTGGTTGCCCATCCTCCTCCATCTTAAAATCAGGATTGGTGCTGTACACCATAAAAGATCCATTGTCTTTTTTCTTGCTCATGTTCATGTGTTTAAAGGCCTAACCTGAATGTGGGCTTGATCAATGTTGCTTTTTGGCAATTATGCCCACCCATATCCTGGATGAAGATAAAATGAAATGAAGTAATTTTGCAGGATGGAAAATAAAAAATGTATCCTCGTGATCATGGACGGTTGGGGCCTTGGTGCGGTTGAACAAAGTGATGTCATCCAACATGCCCATGTCCCATTTGTGTCCTCCTTATATACCCAATACCCACATTCAACACTGGTTACCTGTGGCGAACCAGTTGGGTTGCCTGAAGGTCAAATGGGAAACAGTGAGGTTGGGCACCTGAACCTGGGAGCAGGCAGGATTGTTTACCAAGAACTGCAACGGATCAATGTGGCCATTCGAACAGGGGAATTTCAACAGAATCCAACGTTGCTGAATGCCATACAGTATGCAAAAAAGAACAATAAAAAATTACACCTGATAGGGCTGGTCAGTGATGGTGGCGTTCATTCTCACACTTCCCACCTGAGGGCGATCACAGACCTTTGCAAGGCTGAAGGACTGTCGTCTGTATATATTCATGCATTCACTGATGGCCGTGATACCGACCCCAAGAGTGGGCTTGGTTTTGTTGCTTCACTGGAACAGCACTTGAAAGGCTCTGCTGGCAAAATTGCTTCTGTGATTGGTAGATATTATGCGATGGACCGAGACAAGCGCTGGGAAAGGGTAAAGCTTGCGTATGATGCCATGGTCAATGGATTGGGCGCCAGGGCAAGTTCCGCAACAGATGCCATCAAAAATGTCTATGCAGAAAACACCACAGATGAGTTCATCAAACCCCTCATCATCACTGGTGAAGACAATCAACCCCTTGCCACCATTGCAGCAGATGATGCAGTGATATGCTTCAATTTCAGGACCGACAGGTGCCGGGAGATTACAGAGGCCTTGACGCAAAAAGATTTCCCTGAATTCGCCATGCACAAACTTGCGCTAGCATATACTACCATGACTGAGTATGACAGCAGTTTCAACAATGTGCATGTCATTTTCAGGAATGATAACCTCACCCATACCTTAGGAGAAGTATTGGCGTTTCATGGCAAGACCCAAATCAGGATTGCCGAGACAGAAAAATATCCGCATGTCACGTTCTTTTTCAGCGGTGGCAGGGAACTTCCTTTTGAAGGGGAAAGAAGAATCATAGCGGCCTCACCAAAAGTAGCCACCTATGACCTTCAGCCCGAGATGAGTGCGCATGAGTTGACAGAGAAAATTGTTGCTGAAATAAACGCGAAAACTGCAGACTTCATCTGCCTCAACTATGCCAATGCAGATATGGTTGGGCATACTGGCGTTTGGGAAGCAGCTGTCAAAGCAGTAGAAACAGTGGATACCTGTGTCAAACAAGTGGTTGAAGCAGCACTTGAAAATGACTACACCGTATTCCTCACGGCAGACCATGGCAATGCCGACTTCATGAAAAATGAGGATGGAAGCCCAAACACTGCCCATACACTGAACCCTGTTCCGCTTTTTATCATTGACAAAGATTGGAAAGGCGAGGTAAAGCCCGGTAAACTCGGCGATATTGCTCCTACCATTCTTCATTTTATGGGGTTGCCCATTCCGGCGGAAATGACTGGAGATATCTTGGTAGACTGATGCAGGACAGCAACCCAATACAAACAGGAAAAATCAAGTCGGCCATACTGTTGATGTGTATAGGCCTTACAGCACTTGTGCAAGCACAACAAACAATGGATAGTCTTGCACAAAAAGAACTCGTCGAAATAGTAGTTTCAGGAAACAAGTTTGCAGAAAAGAAAAAAAACATTGTTCAGAAAATAGACATCATTTCTTCATCCTATATCAAGAAAGCCAATGCGCAAAACATGGGCGACCTATTGATGTCTACGGGCAATGTCTTTGTTCAGAAAAGCCAGCAAGGCGGAAGCAGCCCTGTGATCAGGGGTTTTGAAGCCAGCCGTGTTTTATTTGTCGTTGATGGGGTACGGATGAACAACCTTATTTACAGGTCTGGGCATTTGCAAAACATCATTACCGTTGATCAAAACATATTGGAAAGTGCAGAACTGTTGCAGGGGCCTTCTTCAACCCTGTTTGGGAGTGATGCGCTTGGTGGTGCCGTTCACATGATCAGCAAACAACCCATTTTATCAAAAGAGAATGAAAAAACAAAAATCAGTGCTAATTTTTTCAGCCGTTATTCATCCGCAAACGCAGAAAAAACAAACCATATTGATGTAAGCATTGGCTGGAAAAAATTCGGACTGCTCACCAGTATTACCGGCAGTGTGTTTGGTGATGCTAAAATAGGAAAAAGAGACCTGAGGGGTTTCGAAGGATTCGGTACCAGGCCATACTATATTCAACCCTTCAATGAAACCACTGGAGATACCATCGTTAAAAACAGCAATGATCGCATCCAACGGTTTTCAGGTTATACACAGACCGACTTTACGCAAAAATTGTTGTACAAGCCCAATGCCAATACTTCGCATGGATTGAACATCCAATATTCAACCAGTTCAGATGTACCGAGGTATGATCGCCTGCAAGATACCATGGCTGGTCTATTGAGGTATGCCTCTTGGTATTATGGTCCTCAAAAAAGATCCTTGTTCGCCTATACTTTTTCTGCCAACAACATCAAAGGTTTTTTCAAAGAATACAATGCAACACTCAGCTATCAATCCATCGAAGAAAGCAGAATAACAAGAGAGTACAAGCGATACGACCGCTTTGACAAAAGGATTGAACAGGTGGGTGTTACGGGTCTTACGATTGATGCCAGAAAAAAACTAAAAGAAGACGAAATTACTGCTGGCATTGACGTACAGCTGAATGATCTGCGCTCCACTGCCAGCAGAACAAATTTGTTGACAAATGCAATACTGCCGCTTGACAGCAGGTATCCCGATGGCAAAAACAGGATGAACAATTTTGGCGTTTACACCCAACACATCCACAAGTTCAAGGGACAAAAATGGATCCTGAATGAGGGCCTGCGGATTCAATACATTGCATTGAAGTCGAATATCATCAACAATTCTTTTTTCTCTTTACCCGTCACAAATATTGTACAAAAAAACACCGCCATCACCGGAAACATTGGAATGGTCTATATGCCATCGACAAGCACAAGAATCAAATTCGGCTATGCCTCTGGCTTCAGGGCACCCAATATTGATGACCTGGCTAAAATTTTTGAGTCTAGCACATCAGCCAAACAAGTGGTTGTACCCAATGCTAACCTGAAACCAGAATTTACCCATGGTTTTGATGCAGAGTTGGTAAAGGCGCTCGGAAAAGCAGTTGAATTTGAGATTGGCGCATTTTATACCAACTTTACCAATGCCATCATCAAGGCTCCATTCAGGCTGAATGGAAAGGATTCAATGATGTACAATGGCGTGCAATCGCAGGTGCTCGCGAGCCAAAATGTAAACCAGGCCTATATCCTTGGTGGAAATGTCAGGCTTTCTATAAAAGCCGGAAAAAACTGGAAGTTCAGTTCAACCTTTAATTTCACCAAGGGACGGTTCCGGACTGACGCCACCAAATCCACGCAGGTCTATCAATTGCAACCCAATGGAAACTATGCATTGGTTCAATCCAAGGTGAGCACCAAGCCGCTTGATCATATCCCACCTGCATTTGGAAAAATGAGCATAGGATATGACAACCAGAAGCTGTATGCAGAATTGAACATGCTGTTCAATGGTTGGAAAAAACTTGACCAATACAATGCTGATGGAGAAGACAATGCCCAGTACGCCACTGCCAAAGGAACACCTGCATGGCAAACCCTCAATCTCAAAACAGGTCTGCAGGTGCACCAAAGACTGGGTATCCATGCAGGGATAGAAAACATCTTCGATCTCAATTACCGTTATTTTGCTTCCGGCTTTTCAGCACCCGGCAGGAACTACATTGTCAGCCTGAGGCTAGGCCTGTAAATCAATCGGTTCGTATTTTCAACAAAATAAACACCCAAAGCAGCACCTGCTATTGTAAAATTGTCTTACTTTCAGAGAACAATTATTGATTCTCATGACAGAAGAGGTGCTGCTTCAAGGTTGTATTAAAAATGATGCTTCGGCCCAGCAGGAATTGTATCAACGATGCAGTCCTAAAATGCTTTCCGTATGCTATCGTTATGCTAAAAACCGTGAGGACGCAGAGGACATGTTACAGGAAGGATTCATCAAGGTATTCAGCCAGATCAGCAAGTTTGAAAAACGCGGATCCCTGGAAGGATGGATACTTCGCATCATGATTCATACCTGCATCAACCACCTCAAGAAAAACAAGAAATTCAACGATAACGTTGACCTTGCTTATGCTGGAAATTTAGTCGTCAGAGAAGATTACATTCCAAGCATTATTCAGGCGAAACAAATCGTTGAGACCATCAGAACATTGCCCATTGGATACAGAACAGTGTTGAATCTCTACGCCATTGAAGGGTATTCCCACAAGGAAATCGGACAATTGCTGGACATCGAGGAAAGCACAAGCCGTTCACAATATACAAGGGCAAAAAGCATGTTGGAAGAAATGCTGCTGAACAAGAGAATCATCCAACAACCCAAAGAAAAGAAAAAATGGTTTTCTCCCGTCAGGATCGTTTGACAGGAATAGACCAAAAGATACCGGTGCTCATGAGAAAAGAACCAACAGATGAATTGGAAGACCTGCTGAAGGAAAGATCAGATCAATACCTGCTCTATCCCTCAGACCGTGTATGGAACAATATCCAAAAGGAATTGCATCCCAACAGGGCGCTCAAGTATGGCTTGCTGGTTCTGTTTCTATCCCTCTGTACTACTACAGCCATTGTGGTCAACAAGGAAAAAGCTTCTTATGCAAGTTCCCCACTCGGGCAGGTTGCAGCCAAGTTTGTTGAAAGGGATTTGATTGCGGCAACAGCAGATCGTTACAATGGAACCAAGGCCGCTTTTGCAACAAATGACAAATACAATTCATCTCAAAGCAGCCAGGATAACAATGGAGTGTCCGCTCTTGCTGAGTTGGCCTCTGAAGGACAAAAAGACCTTACTGTTCAGCTTCCAATGCACTTGGAAGTACGCGGGCTGCAACCAAAAACCGCGTTTAATACCAACCCTGAAACCAACTCACCAAAAGAAGAGAAGAAAAATTCAATAAGCACTGCGATTGAAACGGTCATTGAACAAGCCAAAAAAATAAAGAAAAATGCAAGCTGGCAGATCTATGCTACCCCAACCATGGGTTACAGAAGACTGAAAGGAGAAGCTTCACGATCCATCTATCAATACAGCGTTTTGTCTCTGAGTACCAATGCAGTTTTTGCGAAGAATGTCAAGGATGCTGTTACCCACAAACCAGGAATGGGCTTTGAAATCGGAACAGCCATGTTCTATCCCCTTACCAAAAAATTGAACTTCAAAGCCGGTCTTCAGGCCAATTACAACCATTATCGAATCGAGGCTTTCAATTCAGTTCCTGAAATTGCCAATTATGGCATGAACAACTATGGATTGGGTAGCTACCCCATCAGTGCTGTTTCATTTTACAGGAACAACAGTGGTAATTCTCCTGCGACCCTTCGCAATGAGCATTACATGATATCCCTGCCCATTGGAATCGACTATGAGGTTGCAGGAACAAGAAAACTGAATTTTTCCGTTGCCTCCACCCTCCAACCTAGTTATGTTTTTGCCAATTATTCTTATCTCCTCTCTACAGATTTGAAGCATTATGCCAAAGAGTCGTCCCTCAACAGGAGATGGAACATGAATGCTGCGATTGAGGCCAACCTCAACATGGAAAAAGGCGGCTTCAAATGGAGCATAGCACCACAATTCCGTTATCAGATGCTCTCCAGTTTCAAATCAAAATATCCCATCAAGGAAAATTTGATGGACTTTGGTATCAAGGTTGGGGTCATCAAAACAATAAAATAGTTCAATCTTCAACAGCTTCGTAATTTTGACTGATGATGCTGATGAGAAGATTCATTTACGCGCTGTTGTTGCTGTTTTTTATCGCTTGCAGTAATTCAACTGAGGAGAAAAACCCTTTCCCTATCAATGCATTTCTTGAAGAGGAACTTGGGCAAATTGATTCTCTTCCAATAGCCATCATCCTCAACCGAGAAAAAAATGGAAAGCCTGATACAACCGTGGTGGATAAAAAAGAATTCAGGGGCCTGGCCATGCAGTTGATAGGCATTGATTTTCAGGAAAAAAAACACAAAAATAACTACCAGGAACTTGTATTGGAAGATGTACAGCTGGGCAATATTTCAATTGGCTATACCACAGACGAACCAGACCTACCCATCCGAAAAATTGAGCTAAACATTGATGCCAGCTCAAATAAGATAAAAAGCATTTTTGCTGAAAGACAAGAAAGAGAAGGAGAAAAACTGCTGATCAGAAAAATACTTTGGACATCTGGCACTGAATTGATGGTGAACACAAGTTACTATAAGGAAGGAAAATTGTTGAATACCCTTACTGAACGATACAACTGGGCCATAGGCAATTGAGGATGGAACAATTTGATTTTACAACAATCCAGAAGACATTACCGAATGCACCCGGTATCTATAAATACTATGGTGCCCAACAGAACCTCCTCTACATTGGAAAAGCAAAAAACATCAGAAAGCGCGTCAGTTCGTATTTTACCAAGAGCAACCATTCTTTCAAGACACATGAACTGGTCAAGCAAATACGGCACATTGAATTTACCATCGTACAAACCGAGCATGATGCATTGTTGCTAGAGAATGCGTTGATCAAGGAGTTCAAACCGAGGTATAATATTGAACTCAAAGATGACAAGACCTATCCATACATCGTGATCAAGAAAGAGGATTTCCCCAGGGTATTCCTGACCAGAAGAAAAATCAATGATGGGTCTGAATATATTGGTCCCTTTACCACTGCCGCTAAAGTGCGGGACCTGCTGGAGTTTATCAAACAACATATACCCCTGAGGACCTGCAGTTTGAATCTTTCAGACAATAACATTAAAAAAGGAAAATACAAAGTATGCCTTGAGTACCATTTGGGCAATTGCAAAGGACCCTGTGTTGGATTGCAGCAGGCCGATGACTATGCCATCGGGGTAGATCAGATACGGCATGTCATGAAAGGAAATCTCAGTGGAATCATCGCTCAATACAAAATAAAACAGCACCAATACATCACTGATCTGGCCTTTGAGAAAGCAGACATGATGCAACAAAAAATCAATTCCCTCAAGAATTACAGGTCTTCATCAGTTGTGGTGAGTCCTCGCCTGGGAGACCTGGATGTATTTGCCATGGCCACCGCAGATGATCAAATCATTGTAAGCTTTCTTGCGGTAAGGAATGGCACCATCACCAATTCAGGCACAAATGCTTTCAGACTCATGATTGAAGAGGAGGAAGCGGAAATACTTTCACAAGCCATCATTTATTTTCAAACGCTCTACAGCAGTGATGCAAAAGAACTGGTGATTCCGGTTAACATTGAATTTGGTTTTAAAGACTATCATTTGACCATACCCAAAGCGGGAGAAAAGAAAAAACTCCTACAGATGGCGCAAACCAATGCAGACTATCTCATTGCAGAAATCAACAGGAAGAAAAGGCTGTACCTGGCAGAGAACGAATATGTAAATGAGCAGTTACTACCCAAGGTGATGGAAGCCCTTTCGCTGAATCAGTTGCCTACCCATATAGAATGTTTTGACAACTCGAATTTCCAGGGTGCCTACCCCGTTTCTGCCATGGTTTGTTTTAAGGATGGACTGCCCAGCAAAAAAGACTACAGGCATTTCAATGTTCAAACCGTTGAAGGCATCAATGATTTTGCCACGATGAAAGAGGCCGTAGGGCGGAGGTATAAGCGCCTTATTGAAGAGAAATCACCGCTACCACAGCTTGTTGTCATTGACGGAGGCAAAGGGCAACTGGGATCGGCCATGGCAGCCATCCAGGAATTGGGATTATCCGGTAAAATGACCTTGGTAGGATTGGCCAAAAATGTTGAAGAGATTTTTTTTCCAGGAGATCAGGAATCTTTGAAACTGGAATTCAACAGCGATGTCTTAAAATTCATCAGAAGTATTCGTGATGAAGTACACAGGTACGGCATCACCTTTCACAGGAAAATAAGAAGCAAGGGAACCTTTAAAAATGAATTGGAGGGGATCAACGGGATTGCTAAAAAAACTGCTTTCGAGCTTCTGAACCATTTCAGGTCTGTCAAGAACATCCGATCTGCCACAGTGGAAGAATTGACAGAATTGGTTGGCAGCAAGAGAGCTGCCATGGTTGCCAGGCATTTTGAAAAATAAACAAAGAAAGAGAAAAACTCCAGACATTTCCCGAAAAAACCTGGGCAGAAAATTCACCAGCCATTTCACTAAATAAAAATGGACTGAAAATTCAGCCCATTTTTAAAATTATTTTTTCCATTAGAAAGACCAGAGGTCTTGCTCGAAATTGAAGATTTTGTTCTTGATATTTTCACCTTCAAGCAATTTCATGATATCATCTTTGATGAACTGCTTGATGAACATGTCGTAAGGATTCTCGATGGAAGACTTTACAATATAGCTTGCAAAATAACGGCTCTCGAAAAGTTCTTCCCAACTCATCCTGGCTCCAAAATTCTTGCCATTGTATACTTCGTAAACAGCCAATACCGGGCGGAGGTCTGGATAGTACACCCAAAAAATGGGGGACTCACCCAATACATTGCCTTGATCATCAGTATAGGTCTTTATGGGAGCAATGCCCAAGATTCTAGTAACCATCCTTGAAGATTCCTTGTCAAAAACCCACTCTTCTTTTACACGGAATTTCATGATATCATCTGGATTGAACTCTTTGCAAACCAAAGAATCTTTCATGATACCTTTTGATCCTGTAGGATCTTTTGCCCAATCAATTACCTGAACAGAATCACATCTTCCCGAAATCACCTCGCCTACTTTGGCCACAGTCATGGGGGTTGTAAAGCGATCGTCAACATTGGGATCAAATGCAGTTACATCTCCTTTCTTAATAGCACGA
>CAILKQ010000093.1 GCA_903834825.1 uncultured bacterium
AGAGGCCTGCACCCTCATGCGCTATGCAGGCATGAATGAGAAAATGAAAGCTGTTGGAATCTATGGGTATAACCAACAGCAGGACCCATTCAACAACCTCGCCAAGCAGGTTTCGCAAATGTTATGGTATTATATTGATGGCCTTCATTTTGGCAGAACTGAAGCAGCCTTGGATGACAAGGAAATGTTCATTGAATGTCATCTTGCTTTTGCCGCGATTGAAAGTACATTCATCAAAAGCAGGAAAACAGGCCGTTGGTGGATGAAGATGCCTGATGGGCAATATGTACCTTGCTCTTACAATGATTTCAACCAGGCTGGGGAGAATGAGATTCCGGAGAGATGGTTGAGGTTGCAGGAGAGGGGGTGAGGGATGAGGGGAAAGGGATGAGGGATGAGGGACAGGGGACGAGGGACGAGGGGAAAGGGATGAGGGGGTAAAAATTTAAAAACTTGTTTATGGATATTTCTAGAATACGTTTGGGGGCGATTGCATTTCTGCCAATGCTATTGGGGGCTTGCTCAATGCAGCAAAAAATTGGTAAGGCTGCAAATGCTTTGCTGATCAGGGATTCAAGCCTCATGCAGGCCCATGTGGGCATTGCTGTTCAGGATCCTGAAACA
This sequence comes from uncultured bacterium, assembly GCA_903834825.1. Taxonomy (GTDB): domain Bacteria; phylum Bacteroidota; class Bacteroidia; order Chitinophagales; family Chitinophagaceae; genus Pollutibacter. The sequence goes on from CAILKQ010000093.1 coordinate 625, forward strand.
GGAAAATTCCTTTTTCAATACCAATCAGACAAGTTCTTTACCCCAGCGAGCAATACCAAGATCTTCAGCGCCTATGCGGCGATGAAATATTTGCCCATCAAACTTCCTGCGGCCATTCTTACAGACATGGATACTGCCGTATTGATCACCCCTACAGGAGACCCGAGTTTTCTTCATCCTGAATTTTCCCGTCAACCTTTATTGGAGAAACTAAAGTCGATCCAGAAACCCCTTTACCTGTTGAACAACAACTGGAACAGCAAGGCCCTTGGCATGGGATGGAGCTGGGATGACTACTCAGAAGAGTACATGACCGAGCGTAGTGCGTTTCCTGTGTACGGCAACCAGGTACAGTGGTTTCAACAAAAATCCAAAAAAGAAAATCCTACCTACCCAGGAGACAGCATTGATCTGTTTGTTTACTCCAACCCAGAAGTGAATTGGCCTGTTGATTTCGGAAAATCAAGAAACAGTTTTGCGGTGCAAAGAAGCCAAAGCAGCAATGCGTTTCAATTGTTTGAGGGAAAAGAACAACAGGCAACAGTTGCTGTACCCTATATCACCAATGGCAACCTGACCGGTTTGGAACTCCTGAAAGATACCCTGCACAAGGAGATACGGCTTGCCAGTGAGGCCTTGGTTAGCGCATCCAAAGGAAAGTTCAGTGAAACCATTTATTCTCAGCCAACGGATACGTTGCTGAGGAACATGATGTACCGCAGCGACAATTTTTACGCGGACCAATGCCTTGAAATGGTCAGCCAGGTATTGTTGAAAAAAATGGATGAGCAGGCCATCATCCAGGAGCTGTTGAAAAAAGACCTTTCAGACCTTCCTCAAGCACCCAGATGGGTAGATGGCAGTGGCCTAAGCCGTTTCAATCAGTTTACCCCCGAAGACATGATCAAGGTGCTGAACAAAATCAAGGCAGAACAACCTTGGGAAAGGATTACAGGCATTTTTGCACCCGCTGGCACAGGCACACTCAGGATGTACAAATCAAAAAATGGACCATTCATTTATGCGAAATCTGGGTCCTTGACTGGCGTTGTTTGTCTGAGTGGATATGTCTATTCAAAGGATAAAAAATGGCTCACCTTCTCCATCATGATCAACAACCACAATGCATCCGGGGCGGTGCTGAGGAAGCGGATGGAGGGGTTTTTGGAGAAACTGTGAGGGATGAGGGTTGAGGGATGAGGGGATTAAACCCTGAAAATATCATTCAAATAATCATTCTTCACTTCTACATAAATGGGTTTGCCATCAAAATGCGTGCTGTTGTTGCTGCATTGTGAAAGGCGCTCAACAAGATCGAGCATTTCCATTTCATCCATTTTTTTTCCGGCCTTTACTGCATGTTTTCTGGCCAGTGTTTTGGCGATTTTTTCCTTGTAAGATTGATGCAAGGTTGATGCTGCATCCTTTACATCCTCAAGTATCATTTCTATCACCAATTGGTTGTTCTCAGAGGGATGGTCTGCAGGGCTTCCTTGCAAGAGAAAAGCATTGTTGCCAAAGGGTTCCAGCTGATATCCCATGTGCAAAAGATCGGGTAAAATGGACTGCAGCAGCTGTGTATCTGTCGGGGAGAGCTGGATGGCAATCGGGAAAAGATTTTGTTGTATCGTCATTCCCTTTCCCTGCCAACTGGCATTGAATTTTTCAAACAATACCTGCTGGTGTGCGAGTTGCTGGTGCATGATGGTTATGCCATTGGGTTGCTCAAAAACAATATAGCTGAGATGGATCTGGTGAATGGATGATTGCCCATTTACGGCCAGCGCCCTTGGCACCTCGTTGTTGGATGAAGACTGAATCGGATTACCGGGTTTGGGTTGAAAATCCTGAAAAGATGACTGTTCCGCCAGTTGAGACTTCGGTGTCTGATCAAAAAAATCTCTCCAACTGCTGAGGTTGCTGGATGATTCAATCCGGTGGGCCTGGTTTCGGCCCACAAATGACTTGTACAAACCACTGGACCTCACTTCATCTTGCTGAGGCTGGGTGAATGGCTTTGAAATGGCATCCATCTGCTGCATTCCGGCGTCCAATCCAAAATCAATGGCAGGAGCAATACTGAATTGCGCCATGGAATGCCTGATAGCAGATTTTATGAAGGCATATACCAGCTTCTCATCCTGGAATTTTATTTCCTGCTTTGTAGGATGAATATTGACATCCACATTGGCAGGATCAAGGTCGATGTTTAATGCAAAAAATGGAAAACTGCCTTGCGGAATAAGCTCTTCGTAGGCGCTGACGATGGCATGGCTGAGGTATGCATTTTTAACAAACCTGTTGTTGACAAAGAGATATTGATCACCCCTGGTTTTTTTGGCCGTTTCCGGCTTTCCGATAAAACCTGTAATGTCTAGGTAATCAGTTTTCTCTTCTACCTGCACCAGTTTGGTGGCATATGCACTGCCCATCAGTTGCACCACCCTTTGTTTCAAATTTCCCTTGTCTAAGTGAAAAACCTCCTGCCCGTTGCTGGACAAGGAAAAAAATATGTTAGGAAAACCAAGGGCTACACGGATGAACTCATCAGTGATATGCTTGAACTCAACAACATTGCTTTTCAAAAAATTCCTCCTTGCAGGCACATTGAAAAAAAGATTTTTCATGGTGATGGAAGTGCCTACACTGCAGCTGCATGGTCCCTGTCTCAGGACCTTGCTGTTCTCGATTTCTATTTCTGTTCCCAGCTCATCCCCTTCCCTTCTGCTGCGCAACAATACCTGTGCCACTGCGGCTACAGAGGCCAATGCTTCGCCCCGGAAGCCCATGGTCTTGATCTTCTGGAGGTCTTCAATTCCTGTAATCTTGGAGGTGGCATGTCTTTCAAAACAATTTCTTGCATCCTCTTCACCCATCCCCTTTCCATTGTCTATGACCTGCAAAACAGCTTTGCCGGCATCTTCCACAATCAACCTGATTTCTGTTGCCCCTGCATCCACGGCATTTTCAAGCAACTCTTTCACCGCACTGCCCGGACGCTGGATGACTTCTCCAGCAGCAATCTGGTTGGCAATATGGGTGGGGAGAAGTTGGATGAGGTTGGGCATGGGGTGAAAGGGATGAGGGTTAAGGGATGAGGGGTGAGAGTTAAGGGCTACTGGATTATTTCATGGGTTTTCAATTGTTGCTTGGTATAGAAATAATAACTTACGACCTTTAACAGCTGCGGAGTGCTTTCAATGTATGAAGCCTACGCAAGTGACAAAGATTTCAACATACAAAGTTAACAAAAGACATCGTCATGAGCAGTAGAATTTCCCTTGTTTCAGTGTTGTTTTTGCTTTTATCCCTGGCTACAAAAGGCCAAAACGCCTCAAACTGGGCTGATAGTGTCATGAAAACACTGTCTCCGGATGAGAAAATTGCACAATTGATCATGGTCAGGCTATCTTCCATAGACAGCAAAACCAAGACAGTCACCTTTTATGATTCAACTGTGGAGCGGGATATAAGAAAATTCAATATCGGCGGAATCTGTCTTTTTCAGGGTGCGCCTGTAAGGCAGGCAACCCTCGTTAACAGGTTGCAATCCATTGCCAAGACACCCATCCTGATGGCCATTGATGGGGAAAACGGTGTTGGCATGCGGCTGGACAGTGTTGCTGGACTGCCCAGGATGATGATGCTCGGCGCCTTGCGCGACACCAACCTGGTTTACCGTTATGGCAGCTGGGTGGCAGAACAATGCAAACAGCTGGGCATCCAGGTCAATTTTGCCCCTGTGGTAGACGTGAACAACAATCCCAACAACCCCGTCATCAACGACCGTTCTTTTGGAGAGAACAAGTACAAGGTAGCAACCATGGGCATTCAATACATGCTGGGCATGCGGGATAAAGGCGTCATGGGTTCAGCCAAACATTTTCCAGGACATGGCGATATTGATGTGGATTCGCATTTGGCCATGCCCGTGATCAGCAAATCAAAGGAGCAACTGGATGATTTGGAGCTCTACCCTTTTCAGAAAATATTTGATGCGGGTATTGGCAGCACCATGATTGGGCATCTTTTTATACCTGCCATTGACAGCAATGCCAACAGGGTTGCGTCCGTATCAAAAAAATCTGTGACAAAATTACTGAAGGAAGAAATGGGCTTCAAGGGAATCACTTTCACAGATGCCCTGGAAATGAAGGGAGTTGCCAATACCTTTCCTGACGGAGCCTCCAGCGTAGAATCACTGATTGCTGGAAATGATATGCTCTGTCTGCCGGGTGATGTTGAAAAAACAATTTCAAAGGTCAAGGGGGCCATCGCAGAAGGTGTGCTTAGCTGGACTCAAATTGATGAACATGTCAGAAAACTGCTGCTGGCAAAATACCAAACAGGACTGGCCAAGTGGAAGCCGCTTCCACTTGAAGGCCTGGCAATAAGGTTGAACGAGAAAACAGATGGACTAAAAAAAGAGATTGCAGCAAAAGCCATTACACTGGCAAAACTGGATGACAGAACAGCATTTCCTTTGCCTGCAGGAAAAACAGCATCAGGCCTTGTGCAAACCAATGGCGCGACAGAAAGCATCAACAAATCAGAGCTATCTTTCGGCAACTATGCCCTTGTAGAAATTGGCAAAAACAGGAACTCAGCTTTTGCTGCTGAGATAAGGAAGCGTTATAACGCAGATGTTTTCATGTTTGATCATTCAAAAACGGCAGCTGCTGCAGATAGCCTTATGGAACTCCTTAAAGGCTATGACAAAATTATTATGGCAGTGCATGAACTGCCCAGGTTTCCTGCCAATAATTTTGGCATCAGCAACGAAGTGGTTCGTTTGGTCAACAACATCAACGCATCGAAATCAAATTCCCTTTTCATTTTCGGAAATCCTTATGCGGCAAAAAGTTTTTGTGATGTAAAAAATATCATGGTCTGTTATGAAGATGATGTGATTGTGCAGGAGACTGCAGCAAGGATGCTCAATGGTGAATTGCCCATAGAGGGCTCCCTCCCCGTTAGTGTTTGTGCTTCGCTTCCTGCAGGATCGGGGATTGTCATGCCGGCAATGACAGCGCAGGTTTTTAGCCCTGCCAATAAGACATCCATCGGCATTGATAAAATGGCAAAAGTAGACTCCATCATCCAAGATGCCATTCGTCGAAAAGCCGCTCCTGGAATGGCTTTGCTGGTCATCAAAGATGGTAAAATCATCGAGCAAAAAACCTATGGAAACATGAGCTATGAGGCTCCAGAAAAGGTGACGCAAGAGTCGGTATATGATATGGCATCCGTCACAAAAATTTGTGCCACTACCCTTTCCATCATGAAATTATATGATGAGAAAAAAATCCGGCTTGATGGAACACTGGGCGAATACATCCCTTGGGTCAGGGGATCCAACAAAGCCAATATCACACTCAGGGATGTGCTGTTGCACCAGGCAGGTTTGAAGGCCTGGATACCTTTTTACAAGGAGATCTCAGACAGTGTTAGCATGAAGGCCAAGCCTGGTTATTTCAGCAAAGTCAACAATGCGAAATACAATGTAAAAGTGGATGACTCCTTGTACATGAGAACGGATTGGAGGGACACGATGATCAGTAGGATTCTTACATCATCCGTTGATAGCAGAAAGCCATATATCTACAGCGACAATGATTTTATTTTTCTGGGAGAGGTGGTGAAGGCCGTGAGCGGACAGTCTTTGGACCAGTATGCTTGGAACAATTTTTACCGCCCGCTTGGGTTCAGGAGCACAGGATTCAACCCTACTGCCTACATGAAAAAAGGGACCATTGCCCCAACCGAGGAGGATCCCTATTTCAGGGAAAGGTTGGTGAGAGGATATGTGCATGACCCTGGGGCAGCGATGTTTGGCGGAGTGTCTGGCCATGCAGGTCTTTTCAGCAATGCCTACGAGATTGCCGTTTTGATGGAAATCATCATGAACAAGGGCGTGATCAATGAAAAAAGATTTTTCTCAACCGCTACCATCGATCTGTTCAACGCTTACCAGAGCGTTATCAGCAGGCGCGGACTTGGGTTTGACAAACCGGAAAAAGACAATGCAACCAGAAAAGTTCCCTATCCTGCTTTGAACATCTCATCCAAAACATTCGGTCATACAGGGTTCACCGGAACCTGCGCTTGGGCTGACCCTGAGAGAGGACTTGTATTTGTCTTGTTGGCCAACCGTGTTCATCCAACAGCAAAAAATACATTCGGGGATTTGAACGTGAGGGGGAAGGTGATGGAGGAGCTGTGGAAATGAGTTGAAGGGGTTGAAGGGGTTGAAGTAAATCTTCAACCGCTTCAACAGGCCGAAGGCCACTTCAACCTCTTCAACGTTTCTATAGCATGTTCAATTGAGTTCTTACCACTACTTTCGCTGCCACCCATGCCTTTTGGTAATTGGGTATGCGGATGCGCTCTTCCATGATGCGCTGTGGTTTAACGGCCTTGATTTTTTTCAATAAACTAAGGTAATATTTATACGCAAGGTAAACGCCGAAACGGGCTGTCAGTGGGAGTTTTAAGATTCCCTGGTAGGCCAGGTGGAAATCATTTTCTATATCCGCTACAATGGATTCCTTCATTTCGTGTGTAAATGAATTGAAATCAACACCAGGAAAATAAACCCTGTTCAGTTGCTGATAATCCGCTTTTACATCCCTTAAAAAATTCACTTTCTGAAAAGCAGCACCCAATGACTGAGCAGCGGGTTTCAACTTCTCGTATTCAATTTGGTTTCCGTCACAGAAAACATAAAGACACATCAATCCTACCACTTCTGCACTGCCATAAATGTATTCTGCATATCCAAGGGCATCATAGTTGGCCTTGTTGAGGTCAAATTCCATGCTCCTGAAAAATGCTTCAACCAAGGCAAGGTCAATGTTGTACCGGTTGACAGTTATCTGAAAACTTTGAAGGATGGGATTCAGGCTGATGCCTTTTTCAATGGCGTCGTAGGCATCCTTTTTAAAATTGGCGAGCAAGGTTTCCTTGTCAAAATCATGAAATGTATCGACAATTTCATCTGCGAAACGCACAAAACCATAAATATCATAGATAGGACCTTGAATGTCGCTGTGCAACAACTTGATGGCACTGCTGAATGAAGTGCTGTAGCGCTGCGTCGTGATGCGGCTGCATTCGTGAGAAACAGTATGAAAGATTCCTATCATATGTAGATTACGCCTTTAAGCTAGTTTTGCCTTTCAAGGTAAACAATAACCCCGAAAAACTTCATTTTGTTTAACTGGTAAACTGAATAATTAATCATTACCCATTCCCCTTTGATCAATGCTCATTTTCCTTGATGACCAATTTAGCAACCACTTCGCCACTGATGAGGCTGGGGGGCACTCCCGGCCCAGGGACGGTCAGTTGCCCCGTATAATACAGGTTCTTCACTTTTTTGCTTTTGCAAGATGGCTTGAGGATGGCCGTCTGCATCAAGGTATTGGCCAATCCATATGCATTCCCTTTGAAAGCATTGTAGTCATCTACAAAATCCGTGTATGAATAGGACCGCTTGTACACAACATGCTTTCTGATGTCTACACCGGTGCGTTCCTCAAGGCGATCACTCAAGAGGTTGAAATAATGATCCCTGATGGATGCATCATCACCATCCAGTCCTGCAGCAATCGGAATCAGGAAAAAGAGATTTTCCGACCCTTCGGGTGCCTGGGTAGGATCTGTTACAGAAGTTGCACTCAAATAAAAAAGCGGAGATTTTGGCCATTCTGGATGGGTGTAAATTTCTGCAGCATGTTCATTGAAATCCACATCAAAGAAAAGGGAATGGTGCGGCAGATCAGGAATTTTTGTATTGATGCCCACATAATAAATCAAGCAGCCAGGCGCCATGACACGTTTGTCCCAATATCGATCAGAATAGCTTCTGTATTGCTTTTCAAGGAGTTTTGTTTCAACAAAATGATAATCGGCACCGCCAATCACCACATCGGCATGGAATTGTTTTCCATTGTCGGCTACCACTGTTTTGGCAATACCATTTTCAACAATGATGGAAGAAACATTGTGGTTAAAATGAAAAGTCGCACCTTGTTCAACAGCAAGTTTGTGCATGCCCTCAACAATCTTGTACATCCCTCCGCGGGGAAACCAGGTTCCCAACTTCACATCAGCATAATTCATGAGGCTGTAGAGTGCTGGCGTATTTTCAGGGAGAGCACCAAGGAACAAAACCGGGAACTCCATCATTTGACGCAACTGTGGATGCTTGAAAAATTTTCCGATATGTGACTTGATATCATTGAACACGTCCAAGCGGAACAGTCCTGCAATCAGTTCCTTGTCCAGAAACTCGAGCAATGATTGCCCAGGCTTGAAAACCAGTTTGTTGACACCAACCCTGTACTTGTATTCAGCCTCGGCCATGAAGGCATCCAGCTGTTCACCTGCACCAGGCTCGAGCTGATCAAACATGTTTTTTAATGCTGCATAATCAGATGGAACGTCCATCTTGTTCAGTTCCCAGTAAATTCTATAAGAAGGATCGAGCCTGATCAGGTCGTAATAGTCTGATACTTTTTTTCCGAAACAACCAAAAAAACGGTCAAAAACATCGGGCATCCAATACCAACTGGGGCCCATATCAAAACTGAAACCCTCCGTCTTGAAATGCCTGCATCTTCCACCGGGTTGGTCATGTTTCTCTAAAACTTCTACTTCCCACCCAGCCTTGGCCAGGAATGAGGCAGCGGAGAGTCCTGCGAACCCGCTACCAATGACGATTGCTTTTTTACCCACCCCGGAAAGTTAAGTTAAAACTTGCTGATTTGGTTTTTCAGCAGTCTTCTGGCAAAGTGAATGCGGCTTTTGATGGTACCCAGTGGCTCAGTGAGCATGTCTGCAATTTCGTGGTACTTGTACCCTTCAAAATAAAGCATGAAAGGCTGTTTGAAAATGGTAGGCAATTCATGGATGGCCTTGTTGATATCCTTCATCCGCATGGATGTTTCTGCACCATTGGGAACTGCAGACTGGTTGTGATCAAGCAGGAATTCATTGGGACTGTTGTCAAAAATGGTATTCTGCTTCGACTTGCGGCGGTAGTTATTGATGAAAATATTGCGCATGATGGTATACAACCATGCCTTTATATTGGTACCAACACTGTACTTTTCCTGGTTGGACAAAGCACGAAACATGGTCTCTTGCAGCAGGTCCTTGGCTGTTTCCTGGTCCTTGGTAAGGGTTACTGCAAATGGCCTGAGGTATTCTGAGTTCTGGAGCAGAAGCTGGTTGAATTCCTGTGTTGACATGTCGGTCTGTTTAATTATTTGTAATGTAAAATTAAACAAAACACAGATACGGCACACTAATTTTGTTTAATATTTTTTAATAAATATTAAACAATTGATTTGCAGTGATTAAACCAGCTCGGTAATGAAGGCGGTAACCTCCTGGAGCGAGCGTTTGAAATGAATTTTGGAAGGGATTTTGTTCTCGTAGGTTGCAGCAAGGCGACCAGAGATGATGAGAGGGGTCTGACTGAAGCGTTTCAGCGATTGCTGGATGAACTTTTCGAAGTTGAAAACGCTTGACACCGATGTAAGGTGTGTATAGATGAAATCAGGTTGCTTGTGTTTTACGACATATTCAACGTCATCCAACGGAACATTGGAGCCGAGGTAATAAACATATAAACCCCTGCTTTTCAGGAGATACTGAACGAAAAGCAGACCAAGTTCATGGTATTCTCCTTCAGGAAGGAAAAGCAGACCCGTCTTTTTCAATTGGAACATAGGGCTTACCGCCTCTGTCCCCACAATGAGTTTCTGCCTGATGATATTGGAAACCAGGTGTTCCTGCGCGGGGTTGAGATGGCCTGTAATCCAAAGTACCCCAATCCTTTCCATAAAAGGAAAAATAATCTGGTGGATTGTTTTTTCAATGCCTTTTGCGCGGATTTGTTCTTCAAGGATGCGCTCAAATCCCTCCAGGTCCATGTCGATCATTCCCTGGATCAACCCATTGACAATCCTTTCTTGATGGGCATGTACATCATTGATGCTGAGGATTTTATTGTGAATATCCGCTTCAGACATCTTATCAATATGGGAAATCTTGAACCCATATTTATTCAAGAGGGATATGTTCAGGATCTTCTTGAGCTCATCGTTGTTGTAATACCTGATGTTGGTATCTGTACGCTGGGGTCTAAGGAATGTATAACGCTGTTCCCAAATACGGATGGTATGGGCTTTGATGCCCGTGAGGTTTTCCAAATCTTTGATTGTGAATGCGTTCATGGCCTTATAACAAAACCTCTACCGAATTGTTCGTACCAGCCATCTGGTTCATCACTTTAGCCAATGCCTTGGTCAGTTTCAATTGCCTCAGGGCATCCAAATGACGCTCGTGGTGAAGGTCTGAACCCAGCAGGTCAACCATGCCTTTTTCTGCCATCCATTCGGCACACTGCATGGCTCCTGGCCCGTAGTAGCCTGAAAATGAAAGAATATTCGACTGAAAAATACAACCAGCGTCCCTGATGGATTTCAGTTCATCCAACCGCTTGTAATAATAATTATACCGCTCAGGATGCGCAAAAACGGGATGATACCCCTGCATCAGCATTTCAAATATCGTTTCCTTCAGATTGCGAGGCGGCTCAATAAAAGAGATTTCGATCAGCACTTTGTTGTCTTGGATGGTGAGCAACTCGTTTTTCTCCTCCAGCAACCGTGTAAAATTGCCATCCACCAAATACTCTGCTGCCATTCGCACTTCATTGTTGATACCCGCTTCACCCATCGCTTTCTTCAATAGAGCAAACCCATTGGTGATGGTCTCGGTATTGTTCCTCCACATGTCTTCCATCACATGGGGAGTGGCAGTGAAGGTTTCATAACCCAGGTCAATCATTCCCTTCAACAGGACGATGGAAGTTTCAGGGTCTGGAGAACCATCATCTATTCCCGGGATGAGATGAGAGTGCACATCCGTTTTCAATTGATGAAACGGGAAGGATGGGAGAGATTTTTTGGTGAAGAAGCTGAAGATTGGTGGGGGATGAGGGTTTAGGGATGAGGGATGAGGGATGAGGGATTTAGGTAGTCAGCATACACTTGTTTCAAGCCCTCCTTCAATTCAATCGAATATTTCCAACCGAGGTTTGTCAATTTGGAGACATCCATGAGTTTTCTGGGGGTGCCGTCGGGTTTTGAAGCATCATATATCAAGTCACCTTCATATCCTACAACCTCCTTGATAAGTAGGGCAAGTTCTGTAATGGTAACATCCTCTCCAGTCCCTATGTTGACCAACCCTTCTTGGTTATAGTTTTCCATCAGAAAACAACAGGCATCTGCAAGATCATCTGCATGGAGGAATTCACGCTTGGGCGTACCTGTTCCCCAGACGGTCACTGCCGGATCTCCATTTTGTTTGGCCTCATGGAATTTTCTGATCAGGGTTGGCAATACATGCGCATTCTGAAGATCATAATTATCGTTGGGGCCATAAAGATTGGTGGGCATCACAGAAATGAAATTGCATCCGTATTGTGCACGGTATGCATCACACATTTTAATACCGGCAATCTTTGCAATGGCATAGGGTTCGTTGGTTTGTTCCAGCAATCCTGTCAACAGGTATTCCTCTTTCATGGGCTGTGGAGCCAATTTGGGATAAATGCAGGATGAACCAAGGAATAATAACTTTTTGACTCCTGTAGCGTATGCAGAATGAATCACATTGCACTGTACTACAATGTTTTGATAGATGAAATCTGCAGGGAAGGATTGATTTGCCCAAATACCACCAACCTTTGCTGCTGCCAGAAATACATAATCTGGACGTTCAGTTTCAAAAAACTCATTCACCGTCTCTTGAATCCTGAGATCCAATTCCGAGGAGTTGCGGGTAATGAAGTTTGTATATCCCAGGCCCAGGAGCTTCCTGTGGATGGCTGAACCCACCATTCCGCGGTGGCCGGCGATAAATATTTTGGAATCCTTGTTCACAATGTTGAGGGGGTTGAAGGGGTTGAGGGGGTTGAAGAAAATTATACCTTAAACTTCTTCAACCTCTTAAACTTCTTCAACTTATTCATATTGGTGGTTTACATCAAATCCTGATTCTTTCAACAATTTTTCCCTCTGGAACAACCTTACGTCACTGGTCATCATATCATTGACAAGCATAGGCAGGTCATACTTGGGGACCCATCCCAACTTGGTTTTGGATTTGGTGGGGTCGCCAATCAACAGATCCACTTCGGTTGGCCTGAAATAAGCGGCGTCTACTGCCACCACTTCTTTGCCAATTTCAATGGGAAAATCAGGATTGTTTGATGCTACAACGTAGCCTTTTTCTTCTACACCCTCTCCCCTGAATTCCAGTACTGCACCGACTTCGGCAAATGCCATTTTCACAAAATCACGTACAGTGGTGGTAACACCCGTTGCGATTACAAAATCTTCAGGTACATCCTGCTGCATGATCAACCACATGGCCTCCACATAGTCTTTGGCATGGCCCCAGTCCCTTTTGGCATCCATATTTCCGAGGTAGATTTTATCTTGCATGCCCAAGGCGATTTTTGCAACGCCGCGGGTAATTTTTCTTGTTACAAAAGTTTCTCCACGGAGTGGGCTCTCATGGTTGAAAAGAATACCATTGACAGCAAACATCCCATAGGCTTCACGGTAGTTTACCGTGATCCAATAGGCATACATTTTGGCAACCGCATAGGGAGACCTGGGATAGAATGGTGTTGTTTCCTTCTGAGGCACTTCCTGCACTAAGCCATAAAGCTCAGAGCTAGATGCTTGATAGACTTTTGTTTTTTTGGTAAGCCCCAACAAACGCACAGCCTCCAGGATACGCAGGGTGCCAATACCATCTGCATTGGCCGTGTATTCAGGTGTATCAAAGCTCACTTTTACATGGCTCATGGCAGCCAGGTTATAAATTTCATCAGGCTGCGTTTCCTGAATAATCCTGATCAAATTGGTGGAATCTGTCAGATCACCATAATGAAGGGTAAGTTTTACACCCTTCTCATGACGGTCTTGGTAGAGATGATCGATGCGTGCCGTATTGAAAAGGGAAGAACGCCTTTTGACACCATGCACCGTGTATCCTTTATCCAACAAAAGCTCCGTGAGGTATGCCCCATCTTGTCCGTTAACACCTGTAACCAATGCAACTTTAGCCATGGGAAATGAATTGTTTTATTTTTCGTAACGGTTTCAAAATTAATGTAAAAAAATGAGGCTTGAGCCCATTCATCCTCCAAGCTTTTCTGTCTTCAACATTTGCTTTGATCCTGTTGCTGATAGAAGCCGTGCTTTTCCCACCCTGGCGCATGTTGATGATGGTTTGGGGGATATATGATAAATTAATTTCATGCTTCAATAAAAACCGCAGCATGAGTTCATAGTCTGCAGCGGACCGAAGTATGGTATTGAACAGTCCGTATTTTTCATACATGGATCGGCGCACAAAAAAAGTGGGGTGTGGGGGCATCCAGCCATTGTACATGGAAGAGCGTTTGAAGGGCCCTGATTTCCAGGTTCTGACAACTTTTGAAACATCTTCCCTATCAACAAATACAAGATCGGCATAGGTTGCATCCACCGCAGGGTCCTCAAAAAAAGCAGCAACCTTCGCAATTACCCCATTGTCTGCATAAAGGTCATCCGCATTCAAAATGCCTATCACATCGCCGGAAGCCATGGCAATTCCCTTGTTCATGGCAAAATAAATCCCTTCATCTTTTTCTGAAATGCATTTTGTTACATGAGGAAAACCCGTCACTATTTGCATGGTCTGATCGGTGGAAGCCCCATCCACAATGATGTGTTCGATGTTGGGATAAGATTGGCCAGCAACTGATCTCAAAGTGTCTCCGATTGTTTGGGCGGAGTTGAAGGAGACGGTGATGATGGATATTTTGGGGGTTGAAGAGTTGAACTTGCCAGCCGAAGGCTGGGGGGTTGAGGGAGTAATCATTAGGGTTTGATGGTTCTTGTTTTGACAAAAGTTGCTGGGTTGCCCTGGTAAATACCATAGGCCTCAAAGTTTTTTGTGGCGATGGAACCCGCCGTCAATACACTGTGTGAAAATGCGGTAAGGCCTGGCCCTACCAAGGCTTTTGCGCCGATCCAAACCCCGTCTTCGAGGGTGATGGGTTTTGCGATCAGTTCAAAGCCGGGCGAGCTATAATCATGGTTGCCTGTGCAGAGCATGGCTCCCTGTGAGATGCAAACATGGCTGCCAATATTCACATCTGTCATGTTGTCAATCCAACAGTTTTCCCCCAACCAAACATGGTCGCCCATTTTCAGTTTCCAGGGGTATTTGATCTGTACGCCAGGTCTGATACGGGCTTCTATTCCAATTGTTGCACCAAACAACTGCAGTACCCATTTCCTGAATCCGCTGAATGGGATGAGTGGGTTTCTGACCAATAATGCGCCTAGCACAAACCACAACAGTTGCTTGATTTTTGATGCGCCGATGCTAGCGGCATAGGCCTTGTTGTTGGCATCATAATGGGTGAGGTCTACTTTCATTGAATTACTGTTTGCATTCAGCATATTATCATCTTTTCGCTGTTTCTATTCAGCATTTTTAAACAATTGATGGTACCCGACAGCTGAAGACAGATTTTCTTGGTAGGATTTTGCCAATGACCAAGCTCCTTGTCTGTACTCCTGCCATGTTGCATCTGGCATGTCAACAAATTCCTGGATCACTTCTGTAAATCCGGATTGATCTGCCAGCGGAAGTTCAATCCCCGCTTTCTTTGATCGAAGCTCTTTCCAAGGGGTTTGGTCGCTGATCAGTACCGGGCAACCCACCGCCAATGCTTCAAAAATGGCATGTCCAAAGTTTTCACCCTCGGTTGGAAGGGCAAACAGGTGTGCTTTTTCGAGCAATGGTTTGATTTTATGGTGCGGAAGGTCGATATAGGTTGTGATATCAAACGTAAACTGAAGCTTTCCGATCATCTTTTTGCATATCGTCCAATACTCCTTGTCTTCTCTTGTTGCAACAATGTCCAGCTTGATGTCTCCCTTGGCTTTGGCCAATGCCTCCAGAAGAAAATTCAATTTCTTGATGGGATGAAGCCTACCGACAAAGATGATGCGCAACTGACCAGTTGGTTTTTCAATTGGGGTCAGCTGATCGTTTACTGCAACGGGGAGGTTCGGCGCAAGGACAATCTTTTTTGCAGCAGGGAAAAAACGTTTGATGTCTTTGGTTTCATCCTCTCCCGTTGAATGAAAACTGAGGTTTTTGCCAATACCCAAAAGCTGCAGAATCCTGAGGTAAATGAACTTTTTGATGGGCTTTACTGCTAGGGCTGAACGCCTCAACATTCCCCTTGGGGCAATGATGATTTTGCCTGATGCATGGGCAGCCATGATCGGCTTGATCATGTTGGAGAACATGCTGTTCAGGTATAT
>CAILKQ010000094.1 GCA_903834825.1 uncultured bacterium
ACCCACATGTCTATGCCTGTTCGCTCCATCAATTGAGGCAACAATACATTGAACCTTTCATTGAGGATTTCATCCACTACGCGGGATTGTTCCCTTTCTGGTAAAACCTGCGCTCTTGAAAACTGAAACATGAAAATGGAAAGCAGGAGGATCAACGATTTCTTTTGCATGGCCCTAAAATACGCAAGAAGATGGAAATCTGCGTACTTTCATGTGACAGATTTATATGAAATAGAAGCGATATCATGAGTAAACTTCATCATTACAGTGCTACAATACATACAACAGCTGTAAAATAGAAAACAACTTCAAGGATGCAAGAATCAGCACCATCCTCAAAGTATTTGATGCACTTCAAACAAAGATTTTATTGACTGTTGAAAAGGGATGAACCAAGGAAAGTATTCAAACTCAACTACTCCACAATCCTCAACTTCGCGTAATTCAGCATGATTTTCTTTTCACCGTTGAGTTTAAACTGGATCGTGGCAATAGGATTATGGGCTGCGCCTTCCATTTTCAGCACTTCCCCGAAACCAAATTTCTGGTGCTCAACCTGCTGGCCCGCTTTCAAGTCTGTTGTATCGCTGGGGCTAAAATCAGCTGATGGCTGGTGTGCGATGGGTTTGGAAACAGGTGGCTGAATGGGAAGATAGGTTGGCTTTTCCGGTTGTTTCTTGGGCTCGTTAAAATAGGTGCGGTTTTGCGGCGTAGCACCTCCGGATCCACCCCAACCCTTCATGCGCTCTGATGCAGAAGGTCCGCTGGATTGGTTCCTGAATCCACCGCCAGCATAAGAACGGTCCAAATGATCTTCTGGCAGTTCATTGATGAACCTGCTGGGTTCATTTTGCACCACTTGGCCAAACTTGTAGCGGGTATTGGCATAGCTGATCCAAAGCTTGTGCTTGGCGCGTGTAATCACCACATAAAAAAGTCTTCTTTCTTCTTCCAGTTCCTCACGGGTATTGATGCTCATGGCACTAGGAAAAAGCATTTCCTCCAGGCCCACTGCAAATACACAGGAAAACTCCAATCCCTTTGCAGCGTGGATGGTCATCATTTTTACGGTATCTGCATGCTCGTCCTTGTTATCGGCATCCGTCAACAAGGTAATCTGCTGCAGGTAGGCAGAAAGCAACACATCTTCCCGCAGGGGTTTCTTTGTATTAGGATCCTCCGGACCATTTGCTTCAACTTCAAGATTTGCACTGAACAGGGCTGCATTCTCCTCCCTCATCCCTTCCCCCTCATCCCTCATCCCTTCATCCAACATCACCCCATCTTCATCAATCTGCGCACGGTTCTGCTTGTCATCCACCCACTCCTTGATGGAGTTCAACAATTCCTGCACGTTTTCATAGCGCTGAACACCCTCGGTACTCTTGTCATTGAACAGCTCCCTGACCAAGCCCGTTTGTTTGCCCACATGAAAGGCCACGTCATAGGCATTGCTGTTCTTGAGCATGCTGGCAAAGCTTTTGATCATGAGCACGAAATTCTCGATCGCTTCGAGGGTTCCGGCCTTGAAACCAAAGGATGCCGCACGGGTAAGCACTTCCCACATAGTGATGGACTGCTCGTTGGCAACAAGGATCAACCTGTCGAGTGAAGTTTTACCAATGCCCCTGACGGGGAAGTTGATGATGCGCTTGAGCGCCTCTTCGTCACTCGGGTTGACAATGATCCTGAGGTAGGCAACATAATCCTTGACCTCTTTGCGTTGGTAAAAGCTGATGCCTCCAAAAATCGTATACGGGATGTTCATTCTCCGCAAGGATTCCTCCATGGCACGGCTCTGTGCATTGGTCCTGTAAAGAATCGCAAAATCCCTGTTGAAAAAATGGTTCCTGAGTTTTTGTTCCTGTATGGCGTCGGCCACAAACTTTCCTTCGTCATTATCGGTCATGGTCCTGACCAATTTGATCTTGTCTCCCTCGCCGTTTTCCGTCCACAACTCCTTTGGTATCTGGCCCTTGTTGTTGCCAATCACCTGGTTGGCCACATTCAGGATCTGTTTGGTGCTCCTGTAGTTTTGTTCCAGCTTGATGATCTTCACATCGTCATAATCCTTTCTGAACAGGAGGATGTTTTCAATGGTGGCGCCACGGAAGGCATAGATGGATTGTGCATCATCTCCCACCACACAGACATTCTCGTGCATGGCGCCCAGGAGCTTGATGATTTCATACTGCGCAGGATTGGTATCCTGGTACTCATCAATCATGATATGGCTGAACTTGTGCTGGTACTTGTGCAGGGCATCAGGGTGGTTCTTCAGGATGAGATAGAATTGCAAGAGCAAATCATCAAAATCCATGGCGCCATTTTTGAAACAGCGTTTTGCGTAGGCCGTATAAACCTGTGCGATGGCCGGCCGGTTGGCGCGGGCATCTTCCTGTTGCAGGCCAAAATCTTTTGCATACTCCTCTGCGGTTACCAAAGCATTCTTGGCTGAAGAAATCCTATTGTAAACGGTTGCTGGCTTGTAAATCTTGTCATCAAGGTGCAATTCATTGATCACCGTTTTCAATACACTCTTTGCATCATCGGTATCATAAATAGTAAATGCAGTTGGATAACCAACACGGGGGGCTTCTGCCCTGAGGATTCTGGCAAACACCGAGTGAAAGGTTCCGATGTATAAATTTCTCGCTTCGCGGTTGATCAATATTTTTTCAACCCTTTCTTTCATTTCTTTCGCAGCCTTGTTGGTAAAGGTCAATGCCAGGATTTTGAAAGAATCCACACCATTCGCCATCAAGTGGGCAATGCGGGTGGTCAATACCTTGGTTTTCCCACTTCCTGCACCTGCAATGATCATCAACGGACCATCAAGATGCAACACCGCCTCCCGCTGTTGCGGGTTCAGCTCATTCAGGTAATTAAACATTGTTGCAAGTTAATGAATTCGTTTCTTGGTTTTGGTTTATAGGTCAGATGTTAAAATTTTGTTTAAGGGATAATATTGCTTAAACCCGGAACGTTAAAGGAGGTCTATTGTTCTGTACCGGGTTTGATACCCCCATTCAGAAAACCAAAAAATAAATCACATGAAAACAAAAAGAATTTTTCTGGGTCTTGCATCGATGATCGTGGCATTTGCTCTTATGTTCTCCGCTTGTACAAAATCAGGCCTCAATGAGAACGGTGCTGTAGCGGTTTTTCTTACAGACGGACCTGGCGATTTTGACGCCGTGAACATTGACATCCAAAAAGTAGAAGTAAAAGTGGACAAGGATGAAAAGCACAAGCGTGATGAGAACCGAAACGGCCTGGATGACGACAAGGACGACCACCTCAAGAGAAAGGATGATTTCGGAGAGTGGATCGACCTGAACTTTGCACCAAAAATAATTGATGTGCTCAGCCTGAGAAACGGAATTGAGACACAACTGGGTACAGCCAACATTGATGCAGGTACCGTAAGGAAAATCCGCATCACCCTGGGCACAAAAAATTCTGTTGTGAAAGCTAGTGTTACCTATGACCTGCTTTTGGACAGCCAAACTTCCAACTTCCTCTATATCAAATTGTATGACAACCACAGGGAGCGCGGGAACAGGAATGATGTAAAGGTTTGGGTTGACTTTGATATCGCCAGCTCTATTGTTGAGGCGAACGGCAAGTTCTACCTGAAACCCGTTCTTCGTCCTTTCTGCAATGCCAATTTTGGTGAAATCGAAGGAAAAGTACTTCCCCTTGATGCAAAAGCAGTGGTTCGTGTAAGCAATGGAAGTGGTTTCAATGCGGTAGCATTGCCAAGCAGGGAAGGTGAATTCAAGGTGCGCGGTTTGACAGATGGCACATACACTGTGACTGTTGAGGGCCTGGCACCATATAAATCCCAAACCATCAGGAACGTAGTGGTTAAAAAAGGCGAGGACACCAAAATAGGTACCATCACCTTGGTAAAATAAAAAGGGTTAAGGTTAAAAATGAAAAGAGGTCGTCCAGCAATGGACGGCCTTTTTATTGGTTGCCCCTCAAGGCAATCCCGCTCCGGGTTCCGGTATGTTTCCCATTGTTGATGACCAGCTTACCGTTGACCAAAACATGTTCGATTCCTTTGGTGAACTGGTGCGGATTTTCGTAGACCGACATGTCTTGAATGGTGTTTTCATCAAAAATGAGGATGTCGGCAAACTTTCCTTCCATGATCAGGCCGCGGTCTTTCAGATTGAACTTGGTCGCAGGGAGAGAGGTCATCCTCCGCACGGCCTCTTCCAAACCAATCAGTTTATCTTCCCTTACATATTTGGCCAGCACCCTTGCATTGGTGCCATAACCCCTTGGGTGGGGCATTCCCTTTCCGTTGCTGACACCACCATCCGCAGCGGGCATGTTAAAAGGGTATTTCATGAAATGGGCCAAGTCTTTTTCATTCATGGTATGGTAGATCATTTGGGCATTGGCCCTGGCCAGCATGTCCAAAATGGTATTGGCTTCGTTGATGAATTTCTTCTTCTTTCCAAGGCCCTGGTTGATCTGGCTGATGTTTTTTCCGTTGAAACTGCTGTCCGGACCAAAATTGGCCACAACCGCATAGGTATAATCTTTTCTCTTGGCCGCCTTCAATGCCTGGGCCATTCCGTCGATAATCTTTTTGCGTTGTTCAGGATTTTTTAGCCTGACCCTAAGAGAATCCAGCCCGCCTTCAAGGGCCCAGTCTGGAACGGTGACGGCCAGGTTGGTGCTGCTGGCGGTATATGGATATTGGTCGATCGTAACATCATATCCCTGCTTTCTGGCCTCTTCCACCATGGCAAGGGTTTCGGTGGATCGACCCCAGTTGTTTTTCCCCGTCACCTTGAAATGCGATATCTGTACCGGAATATTGGCTTCTCTCCCAATGGTGAGGGTTTCATTGATGGCCTCGTCTACCCTGGTTCCTTCATAGCGCATGTGTGTAGCGTAAACCCCGCCTTTTGAAGCTGCAACCTTGGCCAGGTCTACAATTTCCTGGGTTGGAGAATACATGCCCGGCAGGTAGATGAGTCCGGTGGAAAGTCCGACAGCCCCATCTTCCATGGCTTTCAACATGAGGCCCTCCATTTTTTTCATTTCTGCTGGGGTTGCCTTGCGGTTGTCCAGGCCCATGCCCAGCCTTCTGATGGTATTGTGGCCAGCAAGGGTGGCTACATTGATAGAAGTTGTTGTGTTGTCAATCTTTTTCAAAAAAACGGCAATGTCATCGGCAGCGCCTCCACAGTTTCCAGTAACAACGGAAGTAACGCCGTCATAGATATAATTATCAGCAGTGGGTCTTTCAAAAACGCCCCCTTCAATATGTGCATGCACATCGATGAAACCAGGAGAAACAATCATGTTCTTGACATCAATCGTTTTTGCATTGGGGTATTGGGCAACCAATCCCTTTTTAATGGCAACAATCCGATTTCCTTTCACGCCAACATCAGCCCGGTACCAGCTGTTGCCTGTTCCATCAACAATACGGCCATTGGTGATGATGAGGTCGGGGTTTTGCTGGGCAAACAAAATTGAAGGCAAGAAAAGAAGAACGAAGAAAAATGGTTTCACATTCAATGATTTTATGAACGAAAAGTTAACCAATTTTTTGAATGCTTGCATATCAAGGTTATTTTGGCAAAGATTGCCTAATTTTCCAATACCAACAATGCCTATGCCGATCAGGATTTTTATCACAGGAGGAACATTTGACAAGGAATACAACGAGCTCAATGGAGAGCTTTTTTTCAAGGATACCCATCTCCATGAAATGCTCAGGCTGGGTCGCTCAAAACTTGATTTCGACATCTCCACTTTGATGATGATAGACAGCCTGGACATGACTGATGCAGACAGGGAGCGGATTTCTCATGAATGCACACATGCTGCTGAAGAACGCATCCTCATTACGCACGGAACCGACACCATGGCCACTACCGCTTCTGTGCTTGCAGAAAAAGTAAAGGATAAAACCATTGTCATTACGGGCGCCATGGTTCCTTATAAGTTTGGCAGCTCAGATGGGATGTTCAACCTTGGCAGTGCCCTGGCCTTTGTGCAAACCCTTCCTCATGGTGTGTATATTGCCATGAATGGGAAGATTTTCGAGGGCAAAAAAGTCAGGAAAAACAAGGCAACCGGAGAATTTGAAACCATTACCCCATAACAATACACATCATGAAAAGGATTATTTTGTCCCTCGCTTTTGCTTCATTCTGTTTTTTCACAACGCAGGCCCAGAAAAAAAAGAAAGAACCCGTGGCATCTGTAGTTGCTGCACTGGTCAAGGCTATGGAAACTGGGGATCGTGCGGCTTTGGAGAAACTTGCATCCGATCACCTCAGCTATGGCCATTCAAGCGGAAATGTTGAAAACAGGGCTGAATTTGTAGAAGCGATTGCCAGCGGAACATCAGACTTTTTGACCATCGACATCAGCAAACAAAGCATTGATATTACGGGTAAAAATGCCATTGTAAGACACCAACTTGATGCCAAAACAATGGACAAGGGCAAGCCTAGTGAAGCGCACCTCAACGTGCTCTATGTTTTCAGGAAAGAAAATGGCGAGTGGAAAATGCTGGCCAGGCAGGCGGCAAAGATTTTAAAATGAGGGTGAAATTGTCCCTATTCCCATGACAGTTTAAATACTGACTGAAACGGGCACATTCACACTTACTGCGCATTGATTTTCAGAATGCGACCCGGACCTTCAAGAGACACGTAAACCGAACCATCTGGAGCCTGTGCCACATGGCGCACCCTTCCCTTGATGCCATCAACTGTTCCGGCAGCGGTGATGGTTGAGCCATTCACAGTCAACCGGTGAAGTTGTTGCGAAGCAAGTCCTCCAGCCAACAGATTTCCCTTCCATCCTTTGAAAGAATTGTGCGTGATGAAGGCCATTCCTGCTACACCGATAGATGGGGTCCAGGAAAATGAAGGCTCCACGATACCGGATGCTGTATGTCCCTGTGAAATGATCGTATTGTCGTAATTCGTTCCCAGCGAATAAACAGGCCAGCCATGATTGGCACCGGGGTTGATGATATTGATCTCATCCCCACCCTTGGGTCCATGCTCGGATTCCCAGATAGCACCGGTTGTTGGATGGATAATCATTCCCTGGGGGTTTCGAATGCCATAGGCAAAAATTGTACTGGCAGTAGTTTGTCCGGGCAAAACCGGATTGTCGGATGGAATACCGCCCGATGCAGTGATGCGGTGGATCTTTCCCCAAGGGGAAGCTGTATTAGAGGAATTTCGGTTGCTGGCCGTGGGTCCTCCATAACTCCCGGTTCCGCCTTCTCCAACGGATATATACAGCATGCGTTTGGCATCAAACGCTAAACGCGATCCGTAATGACCATTCCAGGTATTGCCACCACCGGTCTGAAAAACAGTTTCTATATTTTGAACTGCATTGGCTGCAATTTTAAATCGAATAACGCGAAGCTCTCCACTGCCATTGGTTGCATTATCTGCATAACAGGCATAGACCCATCCATTACTGACATAATCTGGATGCACACGAACATCCATCAATCCGCCCTGACCACTGCTTCGCACAGATGGAAAACCCGTTAATTCAGTTACCCCACCACCGGTCTGACGATAGATCTTACCACGCTTTTCAGTGAAGATCATGTCCCCATTGGGAAGGAAATCAAATCCCCAGATGATCTCATAACCGGTGAGCACGGTGCTGATCGTGATCTGAGGTGGTGTAGTATCTTCAACAGGTATTGAGGGCGTGCGTTTGGCGCAAGCAGCAATTGAAACTATCACTGCAATGTAGATCGCATATCGTTTCGGTATGGTAAACATGAACTGCAATTGATTGTGAATGATACATTAAAAATAAATTTTCCAAAGCACCTGAGCAAATGATACTGATGTTTTAACTTACTAAAATGAATATCATTCTCGTTATCATATTATTTGCCTTCCCTTTTGCAGGAATTGCACAAAGCAACCAAATGCTCATTGAAAGTCATTTGGTGAAATTTAAAAATGCCAAAACGTATACATTGGCGATTGCTGAAAAGATGGTTGAGGATAAATTTGATTTCAAACCTGTAAAAGAAGAAATGAGTTTTAAAGAGCAACTGGTACATATTGGAGAAAATATTTACTGGCTCAGCTCAACTTATATCATAGAGGAGTCAAATCCGACAAAGGCCAATAAAAATAGGGCAAACGAAATGAACAAAGAACAGGTGCTTGAATTTGTGGGTAGCGCATACGAATACGCGCTGAAAGCAATCACCGAATTAGATGAAAAATCACTATCAAAAGCATTTAATTGGAGTGGCGGCAAGATGAATAAATTTCAATTTTTAAATTTAATTCAGGATCATCAGTCGCATCATGTAGGACAACTGATTGTTTACCTGAGGTTAAATGGAATTGCACCGCCAAAGTATATTGGGTGGTAAAATCAATTTAAAAATATGTTGAAAACATCTTCTTCATGTTTACCATTAAATAGAACTCACCCTTTACCAATCTTGGGTATGGGAATTATTGATCACAACCCCCCCATCCGTTTTGCCTTTACTGGCGCGGGCCAAGCTGCCTTATTTGCTTTTTCGGTTGAGCTGCGCTCTGGGTCTTCGCAAGCCATGTAAACCAAAATGGCTGTAACGATGGCATTGTTGCGCAAATCATCAAACACAATTTTATCGTAGGTATCCCTGTTGGTATGCCAGGTATAATTGAAATAGGACCAGTTCAATGCACCCAATGAAAATGCAGGCGCACCCGCAGCTACAAATGAAGCGTGGTCAGATCCGCCACCACCGGGCATTCCAGGGAAGCTGGTTTTGATGGAGTCTTTGTATTCTCCCGGAATCGCACTTAACCATCTGCCTACATAGTCTTTTGATTTTGCATAGCCCGAACCGCTGAGGTTTACAATCCTGCCTGTTCCATTGTCCTGGTTGATCAATGCTTGAAGATTGTTTACTATTTCAGGATGATCTTCCACAAAAGCACGAGAACCATTCAATCCCTGTTCTTCACTGCCCCAATGTCCAACCAATATAGTGCGTTTAGGATTAGGGTATATTTTTTTGAGAATGCGCATCGCCTCCATCATCACCATCGTGCCGGTACCATTGTCTGTTGCGCCTGTTCCTCCATCCCAAGAGTCGAAGTGAGCAGACAACATCACGTATTCATTTGCTTTGCTTGTTCCTTTGATTTCACCGATGGTGTTAAAGGTGGGTACTTCACCAAGCTCCTTTGATTTGGCAAGAACACTAATCTGCGGTGCAGCACCTGATTCAGTTAATCGATACAACAAGCCGTAGTCTTCCAGCATCACATCAATGGTTGGAATTTTTTTGGTATAGGCATCAAAAATTTTATTCACGCCAAAACCCTGGCTCCAGTTGCTGCCCACAATTCCCGCTGCACCTGCTTTTTCAAGTGCTAAGGCAAGTGTACGGTTGTTGTATCCGGTTTTGCTGATGCGTTTGCGCCAGGCTTCAGTCAAATCCCTTCTTTCCTGCACCATTTTATCCATGGATGCTTTTGTGGCAAATTCTTTCCAGTTGTAATCTGGTCTTCCTGTGGGTTGAGGCATTGCGACCAAAACAAATTTTCCTTTTACATTGGGCAACCATTGTTTGAAGGCAACCGAATCAGCTACATCAGCAAGAATGATGGTTTCTCCCTTTACTGCTTTTTTGGTAGAAGGAGAGAAAGCCAATTGTGTAGCTTCTAATGATTTGGTCCAGGGACTGATCATGTCTACATGTGTAATGCCACGATCCCATCCTCTCCAGGTGCCATAGTTTTCTCTTTTCGCAGATATGCCATATTGCTGATACTGTGCAATGGCCCAATCGCTGGCTTGCACCATTTTAGTAGAGCCAACCAAACGCGGCCCTACACCATCCATCAATTCATGGCTCATTCTTTTCAATTGCGAATTTTCATTGGCTTCTTTGATGATGGCGGTAACCATTGGGTCTTGTTGTGCATAGGCCGCAAGGCAAAAAAATTGAGCAGTGAAAACAGCTGTAAAAAGGATTTTATGTAAACGCATGAGAATTGATTTGAATCTAAAATACCGAAATTCATGGAAACAGTTTGCACAAGACATAAAAAGGGCCCAAGCAATACTGCATGAGCCCTTTTCTATTAATGATTATTATTTTTTCAACTACTTCAACCCCTTCAACCTCTTCAACGTCTAAATCTATCTCCTCTCCAGCAACTTGAAAAACTGATCCAACTGAGGAAGAATCACGATCCTTGTTCTGCGGTTGGCGGCACGGCCTGCTTCAGTTGAATTGTCTGCCAGTGGGCGGAACTCTGCACGACCTGCTGCAATCATCTGTGCAGGGTTCATGTCATATTGCTTTTGGAGCAAGCGCACAATGGTTGTTGCACGCTTCACACTGAGGTCCCAGTTGTCCATCATGTCTTTATCGCCTTTCATGGCAACATTGTCGGTATGTCCTTCGACCATGAACTCAATGTCTGGCTGGTTCTTCAAAACCAGGGCCACTTTTCCAAGAACGGTCTTGGCCCTGTCGCTCAGGTCAAAGCTTCCTGTTTTGAACAATACCTTGTCTGAAATATCAACATATACCACGCCCTTGTCTACCTTGATGTTTACATCCTGATCGTTCAGGTCTCCAATGGCACCTTTGAGGTTCATCACCAGGGCCATGTTCATGGAATCTTTTCTTGCCGCAGCAGACTGGATGGTTTGAATGTATGCATCCTTGGATCCGATATTGTCCAGAGATTTTTTAATGCTTTCTGCCTGAGAAGAAGAAATAACTGAAAGGTCTTCCAGTTGCTTGAGCGTCTGGTTGCTGCTTTTCTTGAGGAATTCAATCTGGTCTTTCAATGAACCGATTTGTGCTTCTCGTTGTGCGTCTGCAATGGAACGCTGGCGCTCGGCTTCAGCCTTTTCATCACGGCAGGCCTTTGCTTCCATTTGTGCTGCAATCAATTGATTGTTGAGGCTACCATATTTTCCTGTAAGTGCCTGAAATTTCTTGGAGCTTACACAAGAGAATAGTGAAACAAGCATCACCAGAGGGAGAATAAAGAAGTTGCTTTTCATCTTTTTGAAATTTAATTGGTATTGTCTGAAATACAAATATAATTTCTCCGAAGCAATTCGTCTCCATTAATAATCCACAACAGCAAGGCTTCCTATTTTTCGTCCGACTCAATGGTACGGACAAAGGCGCTTCTTCTTGGCGCTGGCATTGTGCTGTGCTCTCCCTTGATGGCCTTCCAAATCACTTCACTGAACTCAAGATCATTGACCCTGTCTTCCTTGCTGAAGTCAAAGGACATGCTCTTTTTAGAGAGGGCATTGACCTTTACATTCTTGTCATTCAAATCAACCCTGGCGGGCAGGGAATGAAAAACAGAAAGATCGGGCGTCTTGCTGAAGCTCCTCCACATCGGCGTGGCGGCTGCATCATACTGAGACATGGGGGGCAATCCTAAAATCAACTCCATGGTTCTGAGCATTGACGTGGTACTGTAGGGGGTATGGTCGACAAAACCCCTTTTCACAAAGCCCCCAGCCACATAGGCGGTGGTGCGGTGTGCATCCACATGGTCGGGGCCGTTTTGTGCATCATCCTCCACAATAAAAATGGCTGTTTCTTTCCAGATGGGCGATTTAGAAAGGTATTCTACAAACAATCCAACAGCCAGGTCGTTGTCGGCCACATGGGCAAAAGGGGTTGGCCGGCCAATGCTGGTTCCTTCGGTATGGTCATTGATAAAACGCAGGGTATTCAATTGTGGCACGGCCTTTTTGGCCAGCAATGAGTCAAATTCCCTTCTCCACTGGCTGAACCTTGTGGTGTCGCGCACGGTTTCATCCCAGCTGGTAAAATAAGGGCAAAAATGTCCTTCCAGCACCGGGATATTGGCCTTGTAATCATCGGCAAACTCGCCATAGGTCCTGTAGCTGACGCCATGGCGTTGGGCCAGGTTCCAAACAAAGCCGCCCTTGTTGTTGGCGGCCGCTTTGGTGCCTTCAGCGTTGTAGTCTCCGCCACGGCCTCCGTAATTGGTGGGCCAGGTCTTTTCGAGATAGTCGGTTGCATAAGCGCCTAAGCTCCAGTTGTGTCCGTCTGCACTGACTTCCCCGTCTACATAAAAATTATCGAGCAAAACGAACTGCTTGACCAAAGCATGCTGGTTGGGGGTGATGTTCTCGCCAAAAAGCAAAAGGCTGGTATCGCCATTCCCACCGGGAACATCAGACAAGACCTGGTCATAGGTCCGGTTTTCCTTCACAATATAAAATACATGTTTGATGGGCGAAGGATCGCCAACCTTCATGGGTATCGGGTTTCCGGGCTCTCCGGAGGCAAGGGATTCTTTTTCTTTTGTATAGGGTGTGTTGGCATATACCGCTTTGGAAAGGGTGGCAAGCTGAGCCGTTGTAGGCTCCTCAAAAATACTCATCGTGCCCTTGAAGAGACCGCCAATGTATTGCACATCCTTGGGTTTGGCGGCATCCCCTTTTTGGTAAATGACTTGCTGTTTTTTTTCTATCGGATTCGGACCATAGGGATTGGCCATGGAGGTAAATCCTTTGCCATTGGTCACAAAAACCTTCTTGCCAAGAATGCGCACATTGGTGGGATACCAACCAACGGGGATAAAGCCCATGGCACGGCTGTCGCCAGCATGTTCCACATCAAAAACGGCCAGACAATTGTTGTCTGCATTGGCAATATAAAGGCGCTTTTCATCCGCAGACAGGGCAAGACCATTGGAAGCAGAGCCGCTTGGTGCGTCCGGGTAAAGGGCAGCGTTCAGTGTTTCGGTTACTTTCATGGTTGCAGTGCTGATCACCGAAACGGAATTATCGTTGGCATTGGCAACAAAGAGCCTGTCTCCTTTTTTTGAGAGGATGATCTCATTGGGATTATCACCCACAATGGTAGACGCGCGTATTTGACCGGTGTTGGCGTCTATCTTTAAAAGCCTATCTCCTCCCCAAACAGATACATAAACAAATTTCCTGTCCTTGGACAGTTGGCAACCATATCCTTCCGCACCAATGGATATTTTACGGATGACCTTATTAGAAACCATGTCTATGGTATAGAGTGCGCTGTCTTCTCTAGTGGCAACAAATAGTTTTTTGTTGCGTGAATCCAAGGCGATGCCTGAAGGGCCAACACGATTGGGCCAGGGTTTTCCCAGCAGGATACTTTCTGCCAACACCAGTTTATTCCCAGAAACATCATATTTATTGATGCAGTTGTCGTGGCCACCAGAAACATAGAGGAATTTTTCATCTTCAGTAAAAGCCAATCCATACCAGGCCTTTGGAACAACCAGTGTATGAAGCACCTGCTCTGATGCAGGGTCAATCAACTGAATGGAATGCTGGCTCTGTCCATTGTTGGTAACTGCCATTTTCTTTCCTGAAGCGGAGAGCGCAATGTTCAGGGGCAGGTCTCCAAGAGGGAAATTTCTTCCATAGGGAGAGAGGGACCATCCATTCGGAAGCCTTACCGGTTCGGGAACCTGGGCAAAGATTGCCTGTACAATAGCCATTGTGAAAAGTAAGATGCCGACGAACTTCCTCATGTGGATTGTTTTGATGGCCCAAAAATAGTCATCTCGTATGCAAATAATTTTGGCTTGATATCAATAAATAATTATTATATTTATAATGATTTTTGTCACCGGTCGCTTGCCGGAATTTCTTGTTTGTTTTCTCATGTACACCCTGCTGTTTGTCTAAATAGCAGGGTTTTTTGTTGAAATCACCGGCCAAAAAGAGAAAAACACTAATATTTTTAGTGAAAAAAATGCTAAAAATATTAGTTCTTTATTTCAAATCCCCCTATCTTTACTTTCTCAAAATTTAAATATATGTCAAATTCAGAAAAATTAAAAGCGTTGAAACTCACGCTGGACAAGATCGAAAAGGATTATGGAAAGGGAAGTGTGATGATGATGAATGAAAAAGGGGAGGCGCAAATTGAAGTGATTTCAACAGGTTCAATTGGTCTCGACAGCGC
This sequence comes from uncultured bacterium, assembly GCA_903834825.1. Lineage (GTDB taxonomy): Bacteria > Bacteroidota > Bacteroidia > Chitinophagales > Chitinophagaceae > Pollutibacter. Next base: position 14,000 of record CAILKQ010000094.1, read on the forward strand.
ACTGGGGATTGGCGGATTGCCAAAAGGAAGGGTCGTAGAAATCTATGGCCCAGAGAGTTCGGGAAAGACCACCCTTGCTACGCATGTCATTGCGGAAGCACAGAAAAAAGGTGGGATGTGCGCGTTTATTGATGCAGAACATGCTTTTGATAGTGCCTATGCAAGAAAATTGGGTGTCGATGTTGACAACCTGCTGATTTCCCAACCCGATTATGGAGAGCAGGCTTTGGAAATCGCCGACAGGTTGATCCTTTCAGGAGCATTGGATGTGGTGGTCATTGATTCAGTGGCTGCACTTGTTCCGAAAAGCGAACTGGAGGGTGAAATGGGTGACAGCAAGATGGGATTGCATGCCCGCTTGATGAGCCAGGCCCTCAGGAAACTGACCGCCACCATCAGCAAAACGAATACCATCTGTATTTTCATCAACCAGCTTCGTGAAAAAATCGGGATCGTGTTTGGCAATCCTGAAACAACAACCGGTGGTAATGCCCTCAAGTTCTACGCATCTGTGCGTCTTGACATCCGCAGATCAGCCCAGATCAAGGATGGCGATGAGGCCATTGGTAACCGTATAAAAGTGAAGGTTGTCAAGAACAAGGTAGCACCACCTTTCCGTTCTGCTGAGTTTGACATCATCTACGGAGAAGGTATTTCCAAAACCGGAGAGATCCTGGACATAGGCGTAGAGCTGGGCATCGTCAACAAAAGTGGTAGCTGGTACAGTTACAATGGCGATAAGTTGGGGCAAGGCCGTGATGGAGTGAAACAACTCCTGAACGACAATCCTGAAATGGCCAATGAAATTGAAATAAAGATCAGGGAAAAAATTAAGGAGGCTCAGGCATCATAAATGCAGTTGGTGCTTTTTGTTTAGAGACCGCATCCCGCAAGGATGCGGTTTTTTATTTACTTTCACCCTGATAAAAA
>CAILKQ010000095.1 GCA_903834825.1 uncultured bacterium
GGAGGATCTGACAAAACCACGTATCTTCTTTCTGTTGGCTACCTGAACAACCAGGGTACCATTGAAAATACAGGCAGCCAACGTTTTCAGTTCAGGTCCAATATCGAATCAAAGGTTACGAAGTTCCTTACGGTAGGTTCACAAACATTTGCATTGTTTCAAGACGATGATATGGGCAACGTATCGGATGCCTTCACCTATCTCCGGGCAACAACACCAGGAATCATTCCGCAATACGGTGGAAAGTACGGCTATGCCCAGATTTCAGACGAGAACCAGCAAGCCAATAACGTGTTTTCGTTCCTGAACAACCGATTGGGTAAAGACCAGACTTCCAGGTTTAACACCACCTTGTACGCTACTGCAAACATCTTGAAAGGTCTTTCATTTGAAACGCGTTTCAACTACCAGATGCGCCAGAATGAGTACAGAGCAAGAACCAATCCTGATGCTGGTGTGCGGTATAACTTTGCCACCAATACGCAAATGACCTTCCAGCCAAACCCTGCCAATCTTTCTTCTACCTATAGCTACGACAAGAACTACCAGATCACCTTGGACAATGTATTGCGTTATACCACTACATTGGGTAAAGACCATGACCTGTCTGCTTTTGTCGGATATAATCAGTTGTATTACAACTACTACAATATTTCTGCATCCAAGCAGGGCATGATTGACTATGGCCTGTACGTTCCAAGCGCAGTTTTGACGCCAACAACAACTTCGGGCAGTGAAAACGATTGGGCCATCCGCTCTTTGTTTGGTCGTGTGAACTATGCCTTCAAAGGAAAATATCTGTTGGAAGGAAACCTGCGTTATGATGGTGTTTCCCGTTTTGCGCCGGAAAGTCGCTTTGGTTATTTCCCTTCTGCTTCTGCCGGATGGAGAATTTCTGAAGAGAAGTTTATGGATGGCATCAAATGGGTCAACAACCTTAAGTTGAAGGCATCATGGGGAGAGCTGGGAAGTTATGCATCAGGCAACTACGATTGGCAGGCTACCTATTCACCTCGTCTCTATTCTTTCAACAATGTTCAGGCTTCAGGCCTCGCGGTTGGTAGATTTGCCAATCCTGATTTGAGATGGGAATCTACCAATATCAAGAACATAGGTATTGAAGCATCTTTGTTTGGCAACAAGTTGAATGTAGAATTTGATGTATTCAGAAGGAATACGGATGGTATCTTGTCAACCATTGCTATTCCTATTACAGCAGGTATCGCATCGGCTCCTACTGTGAATCTTGCGGCTGTTCAAAACCAGGGATTTGAAATCACTCTCGGAACAAAAGGAAAAATGGGCAACGTAAGGTTCAACCTTTCCGGAAACTTTGCATACACCGACAATACGGTTACGAAGTACCGGGGTAAACTGGTTGAAGGCTTTGTTACCGATGCTGCCGGTGTTAAAACGTATCAATCAAACCTCGGTGCAGTGTACAACTCTGGCGCATTGGAGGAAAAGAAAATTGGAGAGCATTATATCTACAAAACCTACAGTGGTAATGAGAAATACACCAATGCCGATGGCTCTGTCAACATCAATGGTGGCCCCAAGGATGGTATGATCAGAACCACTGCTGATTTGGATTGGGCCAAAGCCATGTTGGCTGCAGGATATAAACTGCGCCCTGGTACATCTATCAGGAAAGATGCCATTTGGTACGGAGACCTGCTGTATGCAGATTTGAATGGTGACGGTGATTATGGAAATTCATTTGATCGTTATTTCACAGGCACCTCAACCCTGCCTAAATATGTATTCGGATTCGCTGCAGATTTCAGCTGGAAATCATTTGATCTTTCATTGATTTTCTCTGGTGCTGCTGGTCATCAAATCCAGTTCAACTCAATTGGGTACAACAACTCTGCAGTGGTTTGGGGAAATGCCATCAATGCCGATGTAGTGAAAAGCAGGTACTATTATAACGATGCTGATCCTGCTGATCCCAAAAATAATATCACCGGAAAAAATCCCAGGTTGAAAGTAGCGGATGCACAGAATGCGCAATCGAGTGATTGGTGGTTGTTTGATGGCAATTGGATGAAACTCAAGAATCTTCAATTGGGGTATAATCTCCCTGCCAATTTCGTTGGCAGATTGGCCATCCAGCGGGCAAGGGTATACTTCAGTGGAGAGAATCTTTTCATGCTTACTTCATTTCCAGGACTGGATCCTGAATTGGGCGCGAACATAACTTATCCAACTATGAAGCAATTTGCTTTTGGCCTAAATGTTACCTTCTAATCAACAAGAAAAAGATATTATATGAAAAAGATATTCATTTTACTTTCATTGGTTTCAGTTGCTTTCAGCAGTTGCCAGAAAGACCTGCTCGATACGGAGCCCTATGATCAACTAGGCAGTGAAACCATGTGGACTACAGACAACCTCACCGAACTGGGTGTCAATTCTATTTACAATGCCCTCAGGCTTGACCAAAATACAGGTTCAGCCTCAGGATTGGAATTGTACCAGTATGATCGTTTTGCTGTTGGTGGCATGCAGCGCGATGGTACAGATGCCTTCTTGCTGGGAACAATAACACCGTCTAACGGATTGTTCAGCAGCAATTGGAGAAATTTTTATGAGGGCATCATCAGGGCAAATACCGCTATTGCGAACATCCCTGCAAAATCTCCATCGCCTGACGCCAAAAAGACCAGGCTGATTGCTGAAGCCAAGTTCCTCAGGGCATATTTTTATTTCAGGCTTAACCAGGTGTGGAAAGGTGTTCCCATTTACCTTGAACCATTCCTTTACACCGAGGCAACCAAGGGCCGTTCAACTGAAGCTGAAGTATGGAATGTTGTACTCAAGGACCTGAGTGATTGCATTGCTGAAACAAATCTTCCTGCAAAATATGCCAAAGGAAATGCCAACTTTGGAAGGGTAACCAAAGGAGCTGCTTATGCCCTTCGTGGAAAAGTATACATGTATATGGGCAAGTGGGCCGAGGCTGCTGCTGATTTTGCCAATGTTACTTCTTCTGGCTATAGACTTTTCAACGACTATCGCCTTTTGTTCAAGGAACAGAATGAACAGTCTGATGAGATGATTTTTTCTATCCAAAATACCGGTATCACTGGATTGGGGTCAACAACGCAATTCTTTTGTGGTACCCGTTCATCATTCGGTTCTTGCTGGAATACCTATATTGTTTCTCCCAACGGTGTGGATCTTTTTGAGAACCTCAATGGCAGCAAATTCAACTGGGATGCTGTGATTCCGGGATTCAATGCGATGAATGCAAGGGCAAGACAGGTTTACTTTTTGCGTGATAACTTAACTGCTGCCGAAAGAACAGCAAGGTCAGCACTCGGTGCTGACATGACAAAATACCTTCCAGTTGGAAACGAGGCAAGGTTGAAGAAAGCCTATGAAAGCAGGGATCCCCGCTTGGAGACTTCTGTTATTGTTCCATATGCCACTTACAATGGGTTGTTTGGTATCTCCCCTGCAGTGGTTACAAGCAGGTATCCATTCAGGGCTGAAGCTGCTGTCAATGGTGATTTGAGGACAGATACACAGGCTGAATTTTATTACCTGCACAGGAAGTTTGTATATGAGGGGAATGCCGAATTGTTGAATCGTTCATTTGGACCGATAGATTTTCCAGTCATTCGCTATGCGGATGTATTGTTGATGTGGGCAGAAGCCCTTACTGAACTTGGTGATCTTCCAGGTGCCATCGCTAAAGCGAATGAAGTGCGCACACGTGCAGGCATGCCATCGCTTCAGCAGACTGCTGCTGCCCTCCCCACTTACATTGCCAATCAGTCTGCATTGCGTGATCGCATCCGCAATGAAAGACGCATTGAATTCTTCAATGAAGGCATCAATTATTTTGATGAGTTGAGGTGGAAGACCTTGAAGGATACTAAGTTCGGAAACGCCAATGGATTGCGCAGTGTCTGGGGAGCCAATATTGCCAACTATACTTGGGGTGGAGATCATTTTTATACCTGGCCCATTCCACAAGCTGAAATCCAAATCAATTCCAAACTGATTCAGAATCCGGGCTGGCCAAACTAATTTGTTTTTACCTTTAAGGCACATGAAATTTTCATGTGCCTTTTTTTTATTTTAGGGGTTATTAAGATTACAATGAAAAATCGATACTATTTATTAGGCATTGTTTTGTTGGTTTCACTTTTCTTTACTGCTTGCAAAAAGAAAGAACAACAAACTCCGGTCGTGCCAGTAGTCCCTCCGCCTGTAACCCCTTCGGATACAAGGTTTCCGGTCAATCTCCTGGTCGACTCATTGACATTGGGATACATAAAGGAGCAAGTTCCCATCAATACTGAGATGGCTGATGCAGTAGCCACTATCATCAATTCTCCATCGCTTTCGGCATTGTCCAAAACACCTGCACCTTTTGCGGAGGTAGATGCCAATAATTTTACCAATATCTCCAACCAGGCAACGGATTGTAAGATGCTGGCCCTGCGCTGGCTGATGTTGTATGAAAAAAGCCCTGCCGAGGCAAAGCCTTATTTTGACAAGGTGTTGAGCACGCTGCTTGCCTGGGTGAATGCCGGAAATGTTGCTACAACTCATATCCCCAATGAATCAAGTTATCTGGGCTTTTTTGAAGCCTATTCAGTTATCAGGAGCCGCACTGCTGCTGCCGACAAGACCAAGATTGACAACTGGCTGTTGGCAAAACTGTCTATTTACCGGAATTTCGCTGCAAGGGTCAACAACTGGGAAACAATACGCCTGAGTTTTCTCTACTACCTGGGATACATGTTGAATTCAACCGTTACCCTTGATTATGCAGCAGTCGCCTACACGACACTGTTGAATGTCAACCTCATGGCTGGTGGAAAATCAGAAGACCTGATCAGCAGGGATGCTTTTGCCTACCATGCCTATAACCTGGCATTTTATGCCCGGATATTCAAGGCCAAGGCATATTTTGAAGGATCTGTTGCCATGAATGCATTTAAAAACAGGAAGAACAACATCAATGTTTCTGTGCAAGACATGATGAACTACTGGAAACCATTTCTGATTGACCCAATTAACAATGTTCATATTGAATTTGTCAACACCAATTATGCTCCAGACAAAACAAGGACAGACTACAACAAACCGTATGTGCCCTCTTCCTCTGTCTATGCATTGGAGGAATTGTTGCTGGCTTTTCCTGAGACAACCACCTACCTGAAAGGAATCAGTTCTTCGGCAACACGCTACAACAGAAAAGTGAGCGGATTCTTATACTGGCCCAAATAAAACCCAACATGAATATTTCTCGATTGCCCAAAGCTTTGTTAGTTCTTCTATTGCTTACTGCCAACATGGTATTTGCACAAAAGGATTTGTTGCAAACCGCTGCAAACAAGGCAGCACTTGCATCAAGCCTGGTTCAAGCGGAACAGTGGATCAAATATCCCGCTTATGCTGACCGTTTGGCCTGGGACCAGTATGGCGGAGTGAACAGACCGACCATCATCAAAGAAGGCGAAAGGTATTTGCAATACGATTGGAAAGTGGTCAAGGCTACAGATTACCTGGCCTTTGAAAGAACTGGATCGAGGACAGCCATGGAGAATCCTTTTGGTTCCAACAACACCGCTTTGGCCAATCTTGTTCTTGCAGAACTTGTAGAGGGCAAGGGCAGGTTCTTAGATCAAATCATCAATGGAGTCTGGCAGTTGTGTGACATGAGCTCCTGGGTTCTGTCTGCCCATCTGCCCGTTCAAAAATCCAGGCGTTCGCTGCAAGAGTTGGATGAACAGCTCATCGATCTTACCTCCGGAGACATGGGTTCTTTTCTTGCCTGGGTCCATCATTTTCTTGCCAAAGAATTTGACAAGGTGAACCCAGTGATTGCTGCCAGGATAAGACAGGAAATCAACAAACGTATTTTGCTTCCTTACACGCAAAGGAATGACATGTGGTGGCAGGCCTTGCAAGACAAGCCTGGTCAAATGGTCAACAACTGGAACCCCTGGTGCAATTTCAATGTGCTTACCTGTTTTCTCTTAATGGAAAAAGACAAGGAAAAGTTGACCGCTGCCGTTTACAAGACAATGGTTTCAACAGACCAATTCATCAATTATACCAAAGACGATGGAGCCTGTGAGGAAGGGCCATCTTATTGGGGGCATGCTGCAGGAAAGATGTATGATTACTTGCAATTGTTGAAATATGCAACAGGGGATAAGATTGACATCTTCAACCATCCAAAAATAAAAAACATGGGGGAGTATATTGCCCGCTCTTATATTGGCAACGGATGGGTAGTCAATTTTGCGGACGCCTCAGCCAAGGGCGGGGGCAATGCAGGATTGGTCTATCGCTATGGGAAAGCGGTTCAAAGTGCAGAGATGATGGATTTCGCTGCCTATCTCAACAAGCGTGATGCCGAATCCATTCTTGAGGGAAGAGACCTGTTTCGCGCATTTGAAAGTTTTTGGTCGACAAGGGAAATCAACAGCCGTGAAGCGAAAACTTCATCATCTGCCTATACCTGGTATCCGCAAACTGAATTCTGTTACATGCGTGCAGGAGATGTTTTCTTTGCCGCCAAGGGCGGATACAACAATGAAAGCCACAACCACAATGATGTAGGTTCTTTCATGTACTATTTCAAAGGCAAACCATTCTTGATAGATGCAGGAGTAGGTACCTATACAAAATTTACTTTCAGCAGCCAGCGCTATACGATCTGGACCATGCAGAGCGATTACCATAACCTGCCCAAGGTCAATGGCTTTTCACAGCCCAATGGAGCACAATTCAAATCCCGCAATGCCAGTTTCAATCCGACAAACATGGCATTCAATCTAGACATTGCCAATGCGTATCCTGCAGATGCCCGCATCAAAAACTGGTGGATGCGTTATGTACTGGCAGCAGATGGCAGCTTGTCTTTGACGGAGCAGTTTGAAATCAACAACCCCGCTATACCCAATGAAATCAACTTTCTTTCTGCCATTGCTGCAGACAGCATTGCGCCTGGAATCTTGTTGTTGAAAAATGGCGAAGCTGCTGTGAAAATGGTTTTTGATTCCAAGGATTTTGTATTTAGCCAACAGCCTGTTGATATCAACGATATGCGGTTGACAAGGGTTTGGGGGAAGGCAGTTTATCGCATTAGCCTTAAGGCAAAATCACTGCAGCCCAAAGGGTCTTATGCATTCAAGTTTATTCCACAATAATATTTTCATTTTAAACCCCAACCATGCAGCCAAAATCATTGTTTGCAATCACCTTCATCTTCATGTCCATTGCAGGGTTCTCCCAGTCGGAAAAACTGTCTATGGATGCATTGATCAAAAGAAATCTTGCGTTGGCCAAAGACCAGTATGCATTGCTGGAATCAAAACTGCCTGCTGATCGCATGCCCAAGTCTTATAACATGCAAACCGAAAAACTTGAGACCAGCGACACGAAATGGTGGTGCAGTGGATTTTATCCTGGCACACTTTGGTATATCCATGAGTATACAAAAGATGCTGGCACCAGAAAGGCTGCCGAAGCCAGGCTGGCCATCCTTGAAAAGGAAAAACATTTCACGGGCAACCATGACCTGGGCTTCATGATGTATTGTTCTTTTGGCAACGCCTACAGGATCACAGGAAACCCATCCTACAAAACCACCATCGATACGGCCGCCATATCTCTTGCCACGCGGTACAGGCCATCCATCCAATCGATCCAGTCCTGGGATTCCAGCAAGAATTTTCGCTGCGCGGTGATTGTTGACAACATGATGAACCTTGAGCTCCTGACCTGGGTTAGCAACAACGGCGGTGATCCAAAATTCAGGGAGATTGCCACAACCCATGCCAATACCACCATTCAACGTCATTTCCGTCCAGACAATGCCGCATACCATGTCCTTGATTACAGTCTTGCTGAAAACAAGCTGCTCAGGAAAACCACCTGGCAGGGCGCGCATGATACTTCTGCCTGGGCGCGTGGACAGGCATGGGCCTTGTATGGTTATACGATGATGTACAGGATGACAAAGGATGCGAACTACCTCAGCCAAGCCAATAAAATTGCAGCCTTTATCCTGAACCATAAAAACCTTCCAGCAGACAAGATTCCATACTGGGATTTTGATGCGCCACAAATTCCCAATGCCTTGCGGGATGCATCTGCTGCTGCCATCATGGCCTCTGCCCTGATTGAATTGGCTGGATATGCGAAGGCTGACCTGAGCAAGAAATATGTATCAGTGGCTGAAACCATGATCAGGACTTTGTCTACAGACCAGTACCTTGCCAAGAAAGGAACCAACGGAGGATTTTTGCTCAAACACAGTGTGGGTGCCTTTCCGTTGAATGGAGAGATTGATGTGGCTTTGACTTATGCTGATTATTATTTTGTTGAAGCAATGGGCCGTTACATGAAATTAAAGCCATAACCAATCAAAACGAAAAGCCACTGGGCCCTAAAAAATAACTGTACCTTAAAGGATTATTTTTCTAAAGCAAATGACAATGTTGAGTAAAAAATTGTTTCTATGCTGTGCGGTCCTTGTTTCTATATTATCCGCATCAGCCCAACCATTTATCGATGAAGTAAAGGCCTTTGCCAAACAGGATTCCATGGCCAAGCCACCTGAAGGGGCCATCCTGCTGATTGGGAGTTCCTCTTTCACCAAGTGGAAAGATGTGGGTGATTATTTTCCCGACAAAACCATTGTCAACAGGGCTTTTGGCGGGTCATCGCTGCCTCACCTGATTGATTATGCTGAGCAGATCATCTTTCCTTACAATCCTGCACAAATCATCATTTATTGTGGAGAAAATGATGTGGCTAAATCCAAGTCCACCACTGCAGATACAGTATTGAACAGGTTCAAGCGTTTGCATGCTTTGATCAGGTCACGCTATCCCAAAGTGCCTATCGCCTTTGTGTCCCTGAAGCCCAGTCCGGTAAGGGTTGATTTTCTAGCAACGGTAAAAGAGACCAACAGGCTGATCAGTGATTTTTGCAAGTCAACCTCCAAAACGGAATTCATTGATGTGTTCAGCCCCATGTTGAATGCTGATGGAAGTTTCATGGAAGAGCTGTTTGTGGGTGATCGGCTGCATATGAATGAGAAGGGCTATATCATCTGGAAAAAAATCATGGAGCCTTATCTGGTGAAAACCAAGGTGCCGGAGAAGAAGCCTGTTGCAGCCATCAAAAGACCCAATATCATTTGGCTCAGCACCGAAGACATGAGTCCGCGGTTGGGATCTTATGGAGACATGACCGTGCCTACACCCAATCTTGATAGGCTGGCAAAACAAGGCACAAGGTATACCAATGTTTTTACTGCTGCAGGGGTCTGTGCTCCCAGCAGGAATGCCATCATCACGGGTCGAATGCAAACCAGCAATGGAGGCCACAACATGCGTGTATTGAACAATACTTATCCTGAGCAGACCGGTTTGCCCAAGAGTTATTCTGCTGTGCTTCCTGTTGGGGTAAAGCACCTCGGCGAATACCTGCGTGCCGAAGGCTACTATTGCACCAACAATGCAAAAACAGATTATCAGTTTGAAGAGTCCGTAACATTCTGGGATGAAAACAGCAACAAGGCCCATTACCGGAACAGGGCAAAAGACCAGCCTTTTTTTGCCGTTTTTAATTGCAATACTACACACGAAAGCCAGGTATGGGATAGAGCCAAAAGGCCTTTGAGGGTTGATCCGAAGCTGGTAAAAGTTCCTCCCATCTATCCCGATACCGATTCGGTTCGACTGGATATCGCAAGGTTTTATACCAATATCTCCGAGATGGATGAGTGGATAGGAGAGAAGATCAGTGAGTTGGAAAAAGAAGGATTGTTGGAGAATACCATTGTGATGTTCTGGGCCGATCATGGAGATGGCCTGCCGTATGTAAAAAGAGAAATCACTGATCGCGGACTGCGTGTTCCTTTGATCATCCGGTTCCCCAACAATGGAGAACATAAAACAGCACGCGGAACCACAGATCAACGCCTGATTTCTTCCATCGACTATGCACCAACAGTGTTATCACTGGCAGGCATCAAGCCTCCTGCAAACATGCAGGGAAGGGCCTTTCTTGGACCCTATGCCAGCAAAGGGAAGAACCAATATGTATTTGCTGCCCGCGACAGGCTAGACAGTGATTACGATCGGGTGCGTTCTGTGCATGATGGCCGTTACCAGTATGTATACAATTTCTTTCCTGACCTGTCCAGGTACATGGACCTTGCGTACAGAAAGCAGCAGGCATCCATGCGCGACATCATTCGCTTGCGCGATGCAGGCAAATTGAATGCCGTTCAAATGCGTTGGTTTGAACCCAAAGGACAAACAGAGGAATTGTATGATGTGCTCTCCGATCCTTATCAGCTCAATGACCTGGCAAGGGACACGGCATATGCAGTTACACTGAACAGGTTCAGGGAGGTATTCAACAAGTGGCAGAAAGATGTGCCGGACCTTGGAGCCATTCCTGAAAAAGAATTGATCAAGCAGATGTGGAATGGTGGAGACAAGCCGCCAGTGACAGCTGATCCATTGTTTGTGCGGTCTAACAATGTGGTGGCCATCAAATGCACAACAGGCGGAGCTTCCATTGCTTACAAGCTGGTAGGCAGTGATGGTAAAGTTCCCCAGCGCTGGGAAGTGTACACCAAGCCTATTGCACTGGAGAAAGACCAGAAGGTTATGGCAGTTGCACAGCGCATTGGCTATGTGCAGAGCAAGATTGTAGAATAGGCCGGCCTATTCATCGCCATTGATCACAGGTTCTCTTTCACAAAATCAGTGCAGTATTGTTTGATCATCTCCCTGACCGTTCTGAATTGATCCATGATTTCTTCTTCTGTGCCTGTTGCTTTGGCGGGGTCTGGAAAATTATAGTGGAACATTTTTGCACCGGAAGGAAAGTACGGGCATCTTTCTTTTGCATTGTCACAGACCGTGATCACAAAGTCCATGTCAATGTTTTGGTATTCCAATACATTGTTGGAGGTATTGTTTGAAATATCCATACCATCTTCTTTCATGATGGCGATGGCCCTGGGGTTCACGCCATGGGTTTCAACACCCGCAGAATAGATTGCTGCCTTTCCGGCGGTTATTGCTTCAAGGTATCCATGGGCGAGTTGACTTCTGCAACTGTTGCCTGTGCACAATACGAGTATTTTTTTCATATCATCCTTCCTGCGTTAAAGTTAATTCA
>CAILKQ010000096.1 GCA_903834825.1 uncultured bacterium
CAAGGTAATGCATTTAAAAATATCTATTTTTGATGAATGTTAGAGAGGCTGTTCATCCAGAATTATGCGATCATATCAAAATTGGATATTTCATTTTCCAGTGGATTGGTGATCATTACCGGGGAAACCGGCGCGGGCAAGAGTATCCTGATGGGGGCACTTGGATTGGCGCTTGGAGAAAGGGCAGACAGTACCCAACTGAGAGACAAGGAGAAGAAGACCGTCATTGAGGCAATGTTCAAAACCATGCGCACTTCTTCAATGTTGCAATTTTTCAGTGAGGCAGACATGGAGGCCGAAGATGAAATCATCCTCAGAAGAGAAATTCAGGCTTCAGGAAAGTCAAGGGCCTTTATCAATGACACTCCCGTAAGCCTTGCCCAGCTCCAACAACTGGCAACAATCCTGGTAGACCTCCACCAGCAGTTCGATACACTGGAGCTGGGGAATAAACATTTTCAGCGCGTTTTGTTGGATGCCAGGGCCGGATGCATCCAGGAAATGGTTGCCTATACAGAACTCTTTGGACAATCTACAGCCATACAGAAAAAGATTGCATCACTTGAAGCCCTGCTCCAAAAGGCCCGGCAGGAAAGGGATTACAAGATTTTCCTGCTGAACGAATTGGTGGAACTGAACTGGACCAATGGGGAAGCCAGGCTGATGGAGGAAGAGCTTGACCTGCTTTCTCATGCAGACCAGATCAGGCTTGGTATTGGGAAAATAGGAGTTGTGATGAACGACGGAGAGCAGCCATTGATCCCCCAAATTCGGACAATGGTGTCACAACTCCAGGCTTTGGCCAGCCATCATCCTTCTTTGCCTGCATTGGTTGCAAGGCTGGAGTCTTCCTATGTGGAGATCAAGGACATCAGCAACGACCTGGAATCTTTGCTCGATGGTATTTCGGTTGACGATAAAAGAATGGAACAGTTGAACGAGCGCCTGGCCAACGCCCAGCGCTTGTCAAAAAAACATGCACTGCCTGCCATTGATGGGCTGGTCGAAAAAAGAATTGAGCTCTTCAATGATCTTGCGGTTTTTGAAAACTCTCGGGATGAATTGACCGTTTTGCAACAAGAACTGGAAACCCTGCAGGTCAAAGCAATGGCACTGGCATCGGTACTGCACAATAAACGAAAAGCGCAGGTGCCTGTCCTTGAAGGGGCTTCAAACGAATTGTTGAAGCGGGTGGGCATGCCCAATGCTTCATTGAAAATTGACCTCAAGCCTATTGCGCTTTCTGCTTCAGGTACGGACGAAGTTTCATTTCTCTTTGATGCCAACAAGAGTGGCCATTATGAGCCATTGCACAAGGTGGCCAGTGGCGGAGAGCTGAGCAGGTTGATGCTTGTGCTCAAATCCCTGGTGGCCGGATCTTTGGAGATGCCCACCTTGATATTTGATGAGATTGACAGTGGCATCAGTGGCGAAGCCGCCAAGCAAGTGGGTGTTCTGATGGAAGAACTGGCCCATGCACACCAGCTCATTGCCATAACCCACCAGCCCCAGATTGCAGCCCGTGCCAATCAGCACCTCTATGTTTACAAACAAGAGGCAAATGGCAGCATTACCACAAACATCCGGGTACTTGGTGAACAAGAACGCATCCAAACCATCGCCAACATGCTGGCTGGTGAAAATCCAAGTGAAGCGGTGTTGGCTTCGGCGAGGGAAATGATGAAGTAGTTGAAGAAGCGAGACGCGTTGAAGAATATATTCCGGATCGCTATACTCCGTATTTCAGGTTGAAGAGGTTTAAGTCGGCTTGCGGCCTGTTGAAGAGGTTGAAGAAAAGTTGAAAATTACTTCAACCCCTTCAACCCCTTCAACCTCTTCAACTTCTCTTAACAAATTGCCTATATTTGCCCCCAAATCTATCAGCTATGTCCAATCAATTGCTCAAAGGAAAAAAAGGAATTATTTTTGGTGCACTGGATGAGAAGTCCATCGCTTGGAAAACAGCGCTGGCCTGCCATGCACAAGGTGCGGAAATTGTTTTGTCCAACGCCCCCATTGCATTGAGAATGGGAGAGATCAATAAATTGTCTGAGCAGATCAATGCTCCTGTTATTGGAGCCGATGTGACCAATATGGATGATCTCAAAAATCTCTTTACCGAGAGCATGAAGCATTTTGGTGGTGGAATCGATTTCATTCTGCATTCTATCGGGATGAGCATTAACCTCAGAAAAGGAAAGGGGTATACTGAAATTGATTATGGATTCAACCAAAAAACCTTTGATATTTCTGCCATGTCTTTGCACCGTGTATTGCGCACCGCATGGGACATGGATGCCCTGAATGAGTGGGGAAGCGTGGTTGCGCTCAGTTATATTGCTGCCCAAAGGGTTTTTCCTGACTACAATGAAATGGCCGATGCCAAGGCATTATTGGAAAGCGTGACCCGTAGTTTTGGCTATCATTATGGCGTAAAAAAGAAAGTAAGGGTCAATACCATTTCCCAATCACCTACCAGAACAACTGCTGGCAGTGGAGTGAAGGGTTTTGATGGTTTTGTGAACTATGCAGAGAAAATGAGTCCTTTGGGCAATGCCTCTGGCGAAGATTGTGCCAACTATTGCGTGACACTTTTCTCAGACATGACCAAGATGGTGACCATGCAAAACCTCTTCCATGATGGGGGATTTTCATTCACCGGCGTTACACAGGCCGTCATAGAACAAATGGAAAAATAAAGCTGGATTTATATGAAATGGAGAGATTATTTGGGTTACATCGGCGTAGTTACAGGTTCTTTGACTTTTGTGCCTCAGGTCTGGATGGCCTGGAAAACAAAGTCTGTTGGTGATTTATCTATTTGGATGCTGCTGATCCTGCTTACCAATGTAGTCATCTGGCTAATCTACGGAATAACAGGAAAGGACAAGGCCATGATCATGGCCAATTCAATCATCCTGGTGCTCTCACTCTTGATGTTGTATTTCAAGCTGACCTTTTAGCAAGACATTCTCAATACGCGAAAAGCCACCCTCTGGGTGG
>CAILKQ010000097.1 GCA_903834825.1 uncultured bacterium
ATTTCTTCTGAGCAGTTTTGAATTCTTCCTCGCTCAGAACAGGGGTAAAAATCACCATCAATTCATAATTTTGCATAAACCCTGTATTTATTGATTTGATAATGGGGGGCGAAGGTAATTCTTTTTTGCCATTTTTGCCTATATTTTATTCTCATTTTCTCTTTTTTTATCTTGGGTATGCTTACGCCTGGGTGTCAACCTGTCACTTTTGTTTTTTGGCATTCATTTTGTCCGCTGCTACTAAAACATAGCATATGCAAAAAGGACAAATACGGGTTCAGACGGAGAACATTTTTCCCATCATCAAGAAGTTTCTCTACAGCGATCACGACATTTTCCTGCGTGAACTCATTGCCAATGCGGTAGATGCTACGCAAAAGTTAAAGGCGTACTCATCTGCTGGAGAGGCGAAAGGGGAATTGGGGGAATTGCGCATTGATGTGATACTGGATAAAGAGGCCAAAACCCTGACCATAGCCGATCGGGGTATCGGCATGACAGCAGAAGAGGTTGACAAATACATCAACCAAGTGGCATTTTCGAGCGCCGAAGAATTTCTGGAAAAATACAAAGGTCAAACCGAAGCCAATATTATCGGACATTTCGGTCTTGGCTTCTACAGTGGTTTCATGGTAAGTGAGAAGGTTCAACTCAGCACGCTTTCTTATAAAGAAAACAGTGAAGCTGTTGTTTGGGAATGTGACGGAAGTCCTGAATTTACATTACAACCCACTGATAAAAAAGAGAGGGGTACTTCTATTACGCTTTTTATCAATGAGGAAAGCCAGGAATTTCTTGATGCTGCTAAAATTAAAGGGATCTTAGACAAGTTCTGTAAGTTCCTTCCTGTACCCATTTTCTTTGAAGAAAATCAAATCAACAATACCAATCCGGCGTGGGTAAAAAAACCGGCTGAACTGGAGAAGAAGGATTACGAGGATTTTTACAAATCACTGTATCCATTCAATGAAACCCCGTTGTTTTGGATCCACCTCAATGTAGACTATCCTTTCACCTTGACAGGTATTCTTTTCTTCCCCAAGATCAAGCAATCCTACGAAATCCAAAAAGACAAAATTCAACTCTACTCCAACCAGGTCTTTGTAACAGACGAGGTCAAGGATATTGTACCTGAGTTTTTGATGCTGTTACAGGGAGTAATTGACTCTCCAGACATTCCGCTCAATGTCAGCAGGAGCTATTTGCAGGGTGATCCTAACGTACGAAAGATCAACAGCCACATCACCAAAAAAGTAGCAGACAAGCTGGATGAGATTTTCAGAAATGAGCGAATAGCGTTTGAAGAGAAATGGGAAAGCCTCGCTCTATTTGTGAAGTACGGCATGATCACCGACGACAAGTTCCGTGAGAAAGCGGATAAGTTCCATATCATGCAGGATGCGGCTTCCGGATCTTTTTATACACTGGAAGAATACAGGACAGCTGCAGAAACACTGCAGAAAAACAAAGATGGTAAGTTGGTCATCCTTTATACTACAGATCCTGTGCAGCAAGATGCGTATATCAAATCTGCCCAAGAATTGGGTTATAAAGTGGTCAAGATGGACACACTTGTCGATGCATCATTTATTGGCCAGATAGAATCAAAATGGGATAATGTTCAATTTACCCGAGTAGATTCAGACATTGCGGATAACCTTATCGATAAGCAGGAAGACATTAATTCTGTCCTCACAGAAAAAGAGGTTGAAAAGCTGAAATCATTGTTTGATTTCAAGGTGGATAATGTAACCATTAATGTCGAAGTAAAGGGATTGAGTGCTGATGCACCACCGGTTGTAGCAACCAGACCTGAATTCATGAGAAGGATGAAAGACATGGCATCCATGAGTGGACCCATGGGCAGCTTTTATGCCAACATGCCTGATGAAGTGCTGCTGACGGTCAATGGCAACAACAGCATTTTTACTGCAATTCTTGCAGATGATCATGCAGAAAAGCAGACCAAACAGGTAAGGAATTTGGCGGATCTTGCATTGTTGTCTCAGGGAATGCTGAAAGGCAGTGAACTCACCGCATTCATCACCAGAAGCGTGGAGTTGATGAAGGCATAGTACGATACCTTCGATTTTTTTTGATCAATCAGGACCGGCCAGCGCCGGTCCATTTTTTTCCTGCTATCTCAAAATCGATGACCTTCATTTGAAGCGTGGTGACCCCCTTGAAATTATTCTCTTCAAGGGTGAAAACGATATCCAGGCTGGAGGAATCCTCGAGCAAGCTGAAACGCTCTGCCATATTGAATCCTATGCCTGTTATGTGAACACCATGTTGCTCTACTTCAAATCTTACATGTTCTTCTTTAACAATGCGACAACCTGCATCCTTTGCATTTTGTAAACAGAAAACAGGTCGCAAATTATCTGGACCAAATGGTTCCATTTGTTGCAGAATCCTGAAGAAGGAAGGTGTCAGGTCATGCAATGCTACGATGGCATCTATGACTATTTCTGGCACCAGTTGATCTTCGCTGAGTTGGGCGGATGCTATTTCTTCAAATCTTTGTTGAAATCTTTCCAGTTGATCAGGCATCAAGGTCATCCCTGCTGCATAATAATGTCCTCCAAATCCTAGCAGCAAATCACTGCAGTATTCAAGGCCATCATGAATATTGAATCCGGGAATACTTCTTGCGCTACCGGCAAGAACGTCTCCGCTCTTGGTAATCACGATGGTAGGCCTGTAGTATTTTTCGAGCAGTCTGCTGGCCACTATGCCAATCACTCCTTTGTGCCAACCCGCATCGAAGACCACTGTGGATTTCTTTGATTGTAACGAGGGGTCGGCCAGCAGCATTTGAATAGCCTCTTCAGTAATTTGTGCATCAGCCTCTCTGCGTGAATTGTTGTCCGTTTGCAGCACCAATGCAAGCAATTTTGCCTGTTCAGGATCTTTCTCTATGAACAAGGATACTGCTTTTTTGGCATCGTCCATCCTCCCAGCGGCATTGATCCGGGGGCCAATCATAAAAGACAAGCTGCCAATGGTGATTTCTTTTCCTGACCCGCTCAATTCAATCAGCGCCTTTATTCCTGTGGATGGATGGGTATTTACTTGTTTGATTCCATGGTAGGCAAGGATCCTGTTTTCTCCTGTGATGGGAACAATGTCTGCAGCGATGGCAGTGGCAACCAATTCAAGATAGGGGAGGTATTCATCTTCTTCCAACCCCAATGATGCTGAAAGTGCTTGAATCAACTTGAAGCCAACCCCGCATCCACAAAGTTCTTTGTAAGGGTAAGGACAATCTTGTTGTTTTGCATTCAGGATGGCAATGGCTGGAGGAAGCTCAGCTCCAGGCAGGTGATGATCGCATACAATGGTATCAATTCCCATGGCTTTTGCCTCTGCAATCAATGCCACGGACTTGATGCCACAGTCCAGTGTAATCAGCAGCGAGAAACCTTTTTCTGCTGCATAGGCAATACCCTGGCTGGAAAGGCCATAGCCCTCGCGGTATCTGTTCGGAATGTAGAACTCAAGTTGATCCTTGTCATAAATTTTGGTCAGAAAATCATACATGATGGCTACGGACGTAGTTCCATCAACATCGTAATCGCCATAAACAAGGATTTTCTCCTCTTGCGCGATGGCATCAATGATTCTTTCTACAGCAAGCTGCATGTCCTTCATTAAAAATGGATCATGCAAGGTGGTAAGGTCTGGCCTGAAAAAAAACTTGGCCTTTTGGTAGTCATCAATTCCCCTGTGGGCAAGAATACCGCAGAGCGCCGGATGAATTTTCAGTTCATCCCTCAGTGATTCCGTTGCTTGAGCAGGCAGATCAATCGTTCTCCATCGCTTTTGGGATGCACACATTTTATTTTTTTCTTTCAGTTGTGAAGGTTACCATTTCTGAAAGCGCATCCCTTGCCTCCGATGCAGGAAAGCTTTCGAGCAGATCGATGGCTGCTTTTTTATAAGAGGCCATCACGCCTTCTGCATATTGGATGCCCCCAGCTTTTTTGACCTCATCAATTACCAGTTGAACGCTGGATTTGTCTTTGTTTTTATTTTTGATGATGTAGATGAGTTTTCTTCTTGTCTCTGCAGAAGTTGTTTTTAAGGTATAGATGAGTGGCAAGGTTAGCTTTTTTTCCCGGATATCGTTTCCAGTAGGTTTGCCGACATCTGCTGAACCATAGTCAAAAAGATCATCCTTGATTTGGAAAGCAATGCCTGTATTTTCACCAAAAAGGCGCAATTTTTCAGTCAGTGCCTCATCCTGGCTGGCGGAAAAGGCGCCTGCAGCACAGGCTGATGCGAGGAGAGAAGCAGTTTTGTTTCTGATGATGGAGAAATAATCTTCTTCTGTAATGTTGAGTAACCGAGACTTTTCCAATTGGAGCAACTCCCCCTCACTCATTTTTTTGACGGCGTCGGAAAGGATTTCCAAGACCTTAAAATCCTTGTTTTCAAGAGACAACAACAGGCCCTTGGCCAAAAGATAGTCTCCAACCAACACAGAAGCCTTGTTTTTCCAGAGTGCGTATACAGAAAGAAAGCCCCTTCTTTCTGATGCCTCATCCACAACATCATCGTGCACCAGGGTGGCCGTATGCAATAATTCAACCAACGAAGCTGCCCTGTAAGTGACAGCTGTAATTTCTCCACAAAGCCTTGCAGACAACAAAACAAACATGGGTCTGAGCTGTTTCCCCTTGGTTTTGACAACATATTTCAAAATTCTGTCCAACAAGGGAACATTGCTTTTGACGGCCTCTTTGAACAGTGATTCGAACTGCTTCAGCTCATCGGCTATAATTTCTTGTGGTTTTGTCATTGCTGCACTGCGAACTTACGCAATATTTCCCTCGCTTGTAGCTAGTTTTCCGCCAGTTTTTAAGGTAAAATGATCACAATGTCTAAAAAGAAAGGTGGCTTAACATTTTTTCATATTTAACAGTGAAAAAATAGAGGTATTTATTTGAATATTAAAACTTTACCTCTACATTTGTAAATCATGGCAAGTCCGTGTCAAAAATCTTTAAACTAACAAACACAGTTATGGCAAGTAAAAACTATGCTTTTATCCTTGGTCTTTTGGCCCTGGTGATGACTACCCAGGCACAAATGTCTGCAACAGGTGGAACTGATTGGAAGGATTCTTCTTTGATCCCTCCTTCAAGAATGGCTCAGCACAATGAGTTTCTCAACAACCAGTACATTTTCCCTGCAAAACCACGCAACCAGTGGGAAGTGGGTCTCAAACTTGGATCTCCAAGCATCAGCGGTGATGTCAGTTCAGTATTCCCTAATTTCGGCTACGGACTACATGTAAGAAAATCAATCGGGTATATAGTTTCTCTCAGGGGAGAATTTTTCAGCGGTACTGCTACAGGGTTGAGCTGGAAAAGTGACCTCAACTACATGCAAAATACTGCTTGGAAGAACAATGGATACAAAGGACACCAAAGAACTTATGGAGGTGTGAACAACAGTGTTGGTCTCATTCCAGGAACTGACAGGGTTTTCTACAATTACAAGACCAAACTGAATGACCTGAGTTTCCAGGCCCTTTTCAATCTTACAAATATCCGTTTCCACAAAGCTGAACCTAAATTTAGCTTGTATGCTATTTTAGGTGTTGGTGTTACTTTCTATGAAACAAACATTGATGCCCTCAACGCCAGTGGCCAAAAGTACAATTTCAGCTCTATCCCTAGTGGAACATGGGAAACACGTGCCGATACCAGGAGTGCTATAAAAGCAATTCTTGATGGTACATACGAAACCGCCAGTGATGCCAACACAACTTCAAACCCCAAGTTGTTTGGGCAAACCGCAAGGGCAAGCTCAACAATCGGTATGGGTATGGCATTCAAACTTTCCAAGCGTGTAAACCTCTCCATAGAAGAAAGATTATCTTTTGTTAAGGATGATCTTTTGGATGGTCAACGTTGGGGCGCCACTCCAGTGGGCGATGCTACATTGACAACACACTACGATACCTACAATTTCTTGTCTGTTGGATTGAACATCAACATTTTCTAAATTTTACTAACCATCCTCAAATTTTCCAAATATGAAACTGAATAAAATATTCTCGGTTCTGTTCTTGGGTTTATTCCTCCTCGCTGGACTGGATACCTTTGCACAGAAAAAATCTAAGTCTGTTGAGCCTCTCTACTGGAAGAATCCACTTGAATTTTCTTATGGCGAATTGAATGCTCCCAAGAGAATGAAAATGCCCAAAGTTGTTCTTGATGATGCTGATGGAGATGGTGTTACTGACCAATTCGACATGGAGCCCAACACCCCTGCTGGAGCCCCCGTTGACAGCCATGGTGTAAGCAAAGATACCGATGGCGATGGCGTTCCTGATTACAAGGACAAGCAATTGGTAACCCCTACAGACTGTCAGCCAGTTGATGCGAATGGTGTTGGAAAATGCCCTGAGCCACCTTGTTGCAAGAATTTTGTAGCTCCTGTTCCAGTAGTTACGTGCAACATGGGTAACATTCCCAGCGTAAGCTTCGCAAAAGGATCTTCTACCATGTCTAAAGAAGCACAAAGCCTTTTGGCCTCTACTGCTGATAGGCTGAAAAATAACCCTGCTTGTAAAGTATTCATCACTGGATATGCAGAAGCTTCCAAAGCCAGCCAACAGCTCAGCTGGGATAGGGTTAATGCGATCATGACTTACCTCACTGAAAAACAAGGTATTGCTGCTGATCGTTTGATCAACAAATACGGACAGACTGATGGCGATGTCAATACAATTGATTTCAGCGCAACAGGAGAAGTAGTTGATGCACCGAATATGGTTCCAGCTCCTCATCCGAACCTTCGTTCAAAGAATTAATTAGGTCCTAAAAGATACTGGTGCCCTCCTGTGAAGGAGGGCACTTTTTTTATGACTTGTTTAACCTGGAGTATCTTTTAAAGAACTTAATTTAGTTTCTTCTGCTAAATGCTTAACTTTGTCATCCATTTATGAAGTTGAATAATATCCTGGTTTTTGTGTTGATCCTTTCACTTGGTGCCTGTTCTAAATTCGGAAAGGTGTTGAAGAGCAAGGATTTTGAGTACAAGTTGAAAATGGCCAATACCTATTTCGAAAAAAAGGAATTTCGCCAGGCCCAGGTCTTGTATGAAGAACTTTTCCCTGTTTTCAAGGGTACTCCGCAGTTTGATGATCTTTATTATAACTATGCATTTTCTCATTACAACATGAGGGATTACGAAACTGCTGAAAACCTTTTCAAAGGGTATCTGGAAGTTTTTGCCAACAGCAAAAGGGCTGAAGAGGTTGAATATATGCAGGCAAATTGCTATTTTAAGCAATCTCCCAAACCAGAGCTTGAGCAATCCAATACAATCAAATCGATTGGCATGTTTCAGGTATTCATCAATACACACCCAGAATCTCCCAAGAGCAAAGAGGCTGAAGCCATCATCGCCAAATGCCAGACAAAGCTTGAAACCAAGGAGTTCCTATCTGCCCAATTGTATTTCAATGTGGGTCAATTCAAAGCAGCAGCCCTTGCTTATACAACACTGATCAATAACTACCCTGATTCTCCCAAGGGAGATGAATACAAACTCATGTCCATCAAGTCATATTTCAAGTATGCTTCGATGAGTGTTGATGAGAAAAAAGAGGAGCGATATGCAAAAGTTGTTCTTGAAGTAGAAGACTTCCAGGACAGGTTTCCCGAAAGTAAATTGACAAAAGAAGCAGAACGTTACTTAACTTTGACAAAAAATAACCTTAAAATTTTAAATAATGAGCAGACTTCGCAGGCAGCTGGGAAATAATCTTACCAATGTTGCTGAAACCAAGGACCTGAATGAAATCAAAAATAAAACAGGTAACCTATACCAGTCTATTTCTATTATTGGGAAAAGGGCAGCACAGATCAATATTGCAATAAAAGAAGAGCTTCACAACAAACTGGAGGAATTTGCAAGCCATACTGATAGCCTTGAAGAAATTCATGAGAACAAAGAGCAAATAGAAATCTCAAAGGCTTACGAAAAAATGCCTAATCCAGCATTGCTTGCAACGCAGGAGTTCATGGAAGACAAGATATATTTCCGCAAGAATGAGGAAGATTTGTTTCGCTAATTGAATACATATTTTATGGAAGGGCGATGGTAAAACCATCGCCCTTCTTGTTTTGGATACTTTTCATTCAAAAATCAAGTTGAATTTATAGTTAACTTAGTATCGTAAATTATTGTAGTTACAATAGCAAAGAGCATCATCAGACAAATCAGTATGTTTTATTTAACCAGGTCATTGGTCATTTTTATGCTTTGTTTTCTTTTTGCTGGCAGTAAGTTGCCCGCACAGGAAATCAATGCCAAGGTCAATGTTGTCTATGCACAAATTGGCAGTACTGTTGACAAAAAAGTTTTTCAAACATTGCAATCATCTATCAACGCCTTTCTCAACAAAAGAAAGTGGACCTCAGATCTTTTTGAACCCAATGAGAAAATAGAATGCAGTTTTCTATTGAACCTGCAATCTGTTGTTGAGCCCAATGTTTACAAGGGAACCCTCACCATCCAAGCAGCAAGGCCTGTATATAATACCAATTATCTTTCCCCCCTGGTGAATCATATTGATAACAACATCGTTTTTCGGTATGTTGAATTTCAGCCCGTCGAATTCAATGAGAACAGGGTTGCCGGTACTGAACCCCTCGCAGGAAATCTCTCTGCATTGTTTGCATATTATATCAATATCATCCTCGGTCTGGATTATGATGCATTTGCACCCAGGGGAGGGGATGGTTTTTTTCAAAAGGCCAATGCCATCGTCAGCGCTTCCCCGGAGGGAAGGTTTATAGAGGGGTGGAAACCTTTCGATGGTCAGCGGAACCGTTACTGGTTATCCGAGAACCTTCAAAACAGCCGTTATGCTTTGGTGCATGATGCCATGTATACCTATTACCGCCAGGGGATGGACAAGATGATTGAGAATGAAAATGATGCAAGGGAACAGGTGCTGAATGCTATTTCTATGCTCAATACCCTCAATGCTGAGACCCCTAACCTGATGATCATGCCGTTTTTCTTTCAAGGAAAAACTGATGAAGTCATTCGCCTGTTCAAAAAAGGCAATATGCAAGAAAAAGCCAGGGTGGTCGATCTTTGCTCGCGGTTGGATATCTCCAATGCTTCAAAATACCAACAGGAATTAAAGTGAAGTATCTCCACTATATACAGCTTGCTTTCTTTATTTTATTGCTCTGGTCTTGTTCCTGGAAAGGATTCAATTCAGATGATGTCATAGGGAAGGACAGGATGGCCAATATATTGTATGATATTGCGCTTGCTGAGGCTTTTGTTGAAACCTACCAGCTTAAAGATTCTGCCTTGAACAAAGACAGTGCATTGCAAAAAGAGATTGATCTTGTATTGAAGTACCACGCAGTTGAACCGCTTCGTTTCTCAAAGAGTTATCAATTTTACCAGCAACACCCCAAAGACTTTAGAATACTGATTGATACAGCCAATGCAAGGGCCATCCGTAACCGAGAAAACAGTTACAACAGCCGTAAACCCAATCCATTCTGATCAATGATGTTTCTATCCAAAGATGATCTGAAACTTGCCTATGGCGTTGATATGCTGATCGGGGAAACCTATGTCAATAGGCAGGTTCCTCAGGATAACCTCTATTGGAAGAACCGGAAAATTTACGTACCGAGTGCTCCAGGCTATACTTTCATGCCGATTTTCTCAGACCTGCTTTACCGTTGTGGAGCTGATCGGCAACAGCTGATAGGAGAAGATTTTCTTCAACTTTCAGAAGCTATTCTTCATAGTGCTGCGCTGTTGGAGCACAAACAGCTTGGGTGGGAAGCACATGTAGCCGAGGTTGCTGCCTTGGTTGCTCCACGTGTTGTCGACAGTAAATTGTTTGAAGAACTGAAAGCTTATGCAGGGAAGTTCCATCCCATAAAAGCTGGGGATGCGCGGTTGGGAACTGCATTCCCCTCCTTGAACAGGGCAGACAGCTACCTTTTCTGCCTGGTGATCATCAGCAGTTCCTCTTTTGATGTAGACAAGGCCATTCGCGCCTGGTATGCACTCATGGCCTATTTTCTTATCTTGGATGACTTGGCAGATATTCGTGAGGATCTGGTGAATGGAGAGGAAAATGTATTGATCGATGCAGGGCTAGACGAAGCAGGTGCAAAAAAAGTTGCGGAGATGATTGACGAAAGTATCGCAACCATGCACCTTGTCAATCCTGTGATGGCCAACAGGATAGAGCATAAAAAAAGCCTGATCAACCTGCATGAAATCATCAGGTCAATCAGGCATTCTGCCAACGGCTGATGCTGACTTCCTATTTAAAATGGAAGGTCATCGGATTCAGCCCCGCCGGCACCAGTTGCATCCACTCCACCCGACTCATTCCGGGAACTACCCAACAGTTGCACATTCAACACACGAAGCGTAAGTGATGTGCCTGCTGTACCATCGTTCTTGGTGTAACTTCTCACTTCCGGTGATCCCTCGGCATAAACAAGTTGTCCCTTTTTCAGATAGGGGGCAACAGCAGTTCTTTCTGTCCAATAGGCGCAGTCCACCCAAATGGTTCTCTCTACTGGATTTCCAGATGCATCCTTGTACTTTTCGCTGTGGGCCACACTGAAGTTGATCACGTTTTTCCCATTCACGACATTCGTAGTGCAATCCTTGCCCAAATGTCCAATTACCTGTAGTTTTATCATACTGATTGATTTTGTTAGAACAAAGTTCTCTCAAAGTAAAGGTAAAAGAAGGTGTAAAACACCACAATTGAGCGAGAGTTTTCCACTATTTTCATGTTGTTTTACCGTTTTTCCTTCAAGATATTGTTGAAGCGCTTCTCAAAATTCACAGTAATTTTATCGCATGGAAAAAATAGTTGATTATGCAGCACTCATGTCCCTGGTTGAACATGTATTGATGGCCATGGGATGTCCTTCCGACCAAGCAAAAACAGGGGCAACGGCACTCATCTCAGCAGATCTTCGTGGAATAGATTCGCATGGTGTGGCAAGATTGTCTGGATATGTCAGGTTGTGGGAAGCGAAGAGGGTTAATGCGTCTCCCAATATCGCCATCATCCATGAAACGCCTTCCACTGCTGTGATGGATGGGGATCAGGGACTGGGCCTTGTTGTTGCACCAGCTGCCATGGATCTTGCCATCTCCAAAGCAACCCAAGTCGGAACGGGTTGGGTGAGTGTGAGCAACAGCAATCATTTTGGTATTGCTGCATTCCATGCGATGCGGGCACTGGAGAAAGACATGATTGGTATTGTGATG
This sequence comes from uncultured bacterium, assembly GCA_903834825.1. Classification (GTDB taxonomy): domain Bacteria; phylum Bacteroidota; class Bacteroidia; order Chitinophagales; family Chitinophagaceae; genus Pollutibacter. Next base: position 11,296 of record CAILKQ010000097.1, read on the forward strand.
ACCAATGCCAGCGCCCTTGTGGCACCTACTTTTTCGAAGGAAAGGATGTTGGGTACCAATCCCATCTGTGTAGCGGTTCCTTCTGGGGATGAACCGCCTTTTGTGGCAGACATGGCTACCACTACTGCCGCCAATGGAAAACTTGAGATGTTGCAGCGAAAGCAATTGGAGGCCCCTCTTGGCTGGATACAAGACGCTGAGGGCAATCAGGTCACTGATGCACATGCATTGAAAAATGGAGGTGCCTTGCTGCCGCTGGGAGGCAACAGGGAACAGGGCAGCCATAAAGGGTATGCACTTGGCTCCATCGTAGATATTTTTTCAGCAGTTTTGAGTGGGGCTAATTTTGGTCCCTGGGTCCCTCCATTTCCTGCTTATGTTCCCATGCCAGACAACCAGCCAGGAAAAGGCATTGGACATTTTTTTGGTGCAATGAGGATTGATGCTTTCAGAAAATCAGAGGACTTTAAACGGGATATGGACCTTTGGATCAGGCGGTTTCGGGCTGCAAAGCCAATCTCAGCCGATCAGCCTGTATTGATTCCAGGAGATCCTGAACGCGCCATGGAAAAATACCGCCGCATGCATGGTATCCCACTGCTTGAAGTAGTTTGGCAGGACCTTGCATCGATTGCTGAAAAATTCAATATCAAGTTTTAACTTCGCACACACTCAATCAACAACGCATGAAAATAATGAAGTTCGGAGGAACCTCCGTTGGAAAGCCAGAAAGAATGTTTCAGGTAAGAGACTTGATCACCCGCGACAATGAGCCAAAAATTGTTGTCTTGAGTGCGTTGAGTGGAACAACCAATGCGTTGGTGGCCATTGGGGATGCTTTGGCCGCAGGAGACAAGGAGAAAGCCAAAAATACAATCGATGCACTCCATGCCCATTATGGCGTTTTCATCAATGCTTTGCTTGAAAAAGAGGCAATCAGGGCAAAGGCAGTTGCCTGCATCAATGAGCATTTTGAATTCCTGAACATCATTTTGAAAATTTCTTTCAATGAGGCGCTCAACAAGGATATTCTTGCCCAGGGAGAATTGATGAGTACCAAGTTGTTTTCTTATTATCTGGAAGAGAAGGGCCAGGACCATGTGTTGCTTCCTGCGCTTGATTTCATGGCAATAGATGCCAATGATGAGCCACAGGTGCTTGCCATCAGGGCAAAATTGCTCAAGGCATTGGAGAGCCATTCCGGCAAGCCTATTTACATTACCCAGGGATACATTTGCAGGAATGCAAAGGGAGAGGTGGATAACCTAAAGCGTGGCGGCAGTGATTATTCTGCGTCCTTGATGGCTGCTGCAGTGACTGCTTCTGTTTGTGAAATATGGACGGACATTGATGGCATGCACAACAACGATCCAAGGGTGGTTGGCACCACCCGTCCTATTGAACAATTGAGCTTCGATGAGGCTGCTGAACTGGCATATTTTGGGGCTAAAATCCTTCATCCAGCGTCCATTTGGCCTGCACAACACTACAATATTCCAGTGAAACTGCTCAATACAATGGAGCCCGAAGCAAAGGGCACCATCATTCTAAAAGAACCTGATGGAAATGGCGTGAAGGCAGTTGCTGCAAAGGATGGTATCGTCATGGTGAAAATAAAAAGCAGCCGCATGCTGTTGGCCTATGGATTCCTGAGAAAGATTTTTGAGGTGTTTGAAAAATATAAAACATCCATTGATATGATTACAACATCCGAAGTGGCAGTATCAGTAACCATCGACAATACCTTGAACCTTGACCAGATTTCCAAGGAGCTACAACCATTGGGTGAATTGGAAGTCCTTGCTGATCAAACCATTGTTTCAGTGGTTGGCAACAAACTCACCCAGCAAGACCAACTCATGACAAGGATGTTTGATTCGCTTGCCGGAGTACCCGTAAACATGGTCAGTTTTGGAGGTAGTTTGCACAATGTTTCCATCCTGGTTCCTACTTCGTTTAAGAATGAAACGCTGAAGGTTTTGAACAAGGGCCTGTTTGGGCTCGACTAAATCGCAACATCAGATGATCAGCATGGCATCTCCATAGCTGAAGAACCTGTACTTGTCTTTGATGGCCTTTTTGTACGCTTCCATGGTTAGTTCGTAGCCTGCAAATGCACAAGCCATGATGAGCAAGGAAGTTTTGGGCAGGTGAAAATTGGTGATCAGAGAATCACAAATTGAAAATTCGTAGGGAGGATGAATGAAGATATTTGTCCAGCCCTCTGAAGGTTTCAGCATTTTGTCCGCAGTAAACGTGCTCTCCAATGACCTCATGGTTGTTGTACCTATAGAGCAGATCCGGTGCCCTTCAGATTTTGCCTTGTTTACTATTTTGCAAGCAGTCTCGTCTACCTTGTAATACTCAGCTTCCATTTTATGTTTGCTGAGGTCTTCTACTTCAATGGCCCTGAACGTTCCCAACCCGGTGTGTAGGGTTGTTTCTGCAAAACGGATTCCTTCAATTTCCAGACGCTTGATCAACTCTGCTGAAAAATGCAGCCCCGCGGTTGGTGCTGCAACAGCGCCCTCATGCTTTGCATAAACAGTTTGGTACCTTTCCCTGTCCAGCTCATCTGGCTTGCGTTTGATGTATTTGGGCAAAGGTGTTTCTCCAAGTGAATTGAGCACCATTTTGAAGTCCTCATCTGAACCTTCAAAAAGGAACCGGATGGTCCTTCCCCTTGAAGTTGTATTGTCAATTACTTCGGCAATCAATTCATCTGCATCACCAAAATAGAGCTTGTTGCCCACACGGATTTTTCTTGCGGGATCAACAATCACATCCCATAACCTGTTTTGCTTGTTCAACTCTCTCAAAAGAAAAACCTCAATCTTGGCGCCGGTTTTCTCTTTGCGTCCGTACATCCTGGCAGGGAATACCTTGGTATTGTTTACTACGAAAACGTCTTTTTCCTCAAAATAGTCAAGAATGTCCTTGAAGGTTTTGTTCTCAATCAGCCCAGTGTCTTTGTGAACAACCATGAGCCTGGCGTCCTCTCTTCTTTTGGTGGGTGTCTGGGCAATGAGGTTAAGGGGGAAATCGAACCTGAATTGGGATAGTTTCATGCGTATAAATGTTTATTTTGCCTGAAAACAAATCCCGGTGACCGACCCTAACGGGGCGTCATATCCATCAAACCTGATCTTACGGCACCAGACTTGTTTTGGCATTAGAAGGGCGAAATTACAAAAAAAATACCGTATTTACCGATGCGTCAATCCGCTTTTTACACCAATTATAAACCGTAAACGACTTAAAACTTGAGGTGTCTCACCGTATGGCCATTGTTGATCAGTTGTTTCAGTGAGTCAATACCTACTTTGAGGTGCGATTCTACAAAATTAGCCGTAACCTGTTTATCACTTTCCTCTGTTTTGACCCCTTCGGGGATCATGGGTTGGTCGCTGACAAGGAGCAAGGCTCCTGTAGGGATTTTGTTGTAAAAGCCTACAGAAAAAATGGTGGCAGTTTCCATGTCAATGGCATAGGCCCTGACTCTCTGGAGATAGTTTTTGAATTCTTCGTCATGTTCCCAAACCCTTCTGTTGGTCGTGTATACGGTTCCGGTCCAGTAGTCCAGCTCATGTTCGCGGATGGTGGTTGAAATCGCTTTTTGCAACGCAAATGCTGGCATGGCGGGCACTTCTGCAGGGAAGTAGTCGTTCGAGGTTCCTTCTCCCCTGATGGCGGCAATGGGAAGTATCAGGTCGCCAATCTTGTTTCTTTTTTTAAGTCCTCCACATTTTCCGAGAAACAAAACGGCTTTGGGGTCAATGGCGGTAAGCAGGTCCATGATGGTAGCTGCCGTGGGGCTGCCCATGCCAAAGTTAATGATGGTAATGCCGTCAAAAGTAGCGCATTGCATGGGTTTGTCTTGACCAACAACGGCTACGTTGTTCCATGTTGCGAAAAGGGTTACATATTTGCTGAAGTTGGTCAGCAGGATATATTGTCCGAATTGCTCTATGGCCATTCCGGTATACCTGGGGAGCCAATTCTTGACGATATCTTCCTTGCTGTTCATATTTCAAGTTGTTCTTCCTTAAAATTACTGATAAATTTGCATGCATGATCAACCTGAATTTTCCCGAACCTGATTTCAAGATCCGTGAGCAGGGTGGGCAACCTGAAATTTTCGATAGTATTCGCCAGAAATGGGTTGCCCTTCAGCCTGAAGAATGGGTGCGACAGAATTTCATCCATTGGTTGATAAAGGTGGCAGGCATTCCTGCTCATTCGATAGCTGTTGAAAAAGGATTGCGCCTGGGAAGTTTGATGAAACGCATTGATTTACTGGTGTTTGACTCAACCACCCAGCCTTGGATGATGGTTGAATGCAAGGCTGCTGATGTTCCATTGAAAGCGCCAGTTTTGATGCAAATTCTTTCCTATAATCTCGCCATTCCGGTTCGTTATCTTGTTGTCACCAATGGTGTCGAATGCCATGTGGCAGACAAAAAAAAAGAAATACCTGAATGGGTATCTTTTTTTCCAAAACATGAGTAAACATATTTTCTATGGGAAAATTCCCAGCTCCAAATAGCTTGTTCCCACCTTGTTGATGGCTACTACGAAAGCAGCTGTTCTCATGTCTATGATTGTCGGATTTTGTTTCCAGCAATCTAAAATCTCATTGGTCGCCTTTATCATGGTATCTTCCAATCCGCTCCTGACCAGGTCAATTTCATCCGGTCCGTGAACAATCAGTTTTTTTTGTTCATCGCTGATTTTGTTGCCAGTCATTTCCTCAAGCTGGGATACAATATTGGCATTTTGGTTTTCCATGAATCTTTTTTCGAGACGGCCATAGGAAACATGGCTGAGGTTTTTCAACCATTCAAAATAAGAAACAGTAACACCACCAGCATTCAAATAAATGTCAGGCACAACAAGGGTTCCTTTGTTGACAAGGATTTCATCTGCCTCAGGTGTCAATGGCCCATTTGCAGCCTCTCCAATAATCTTGGCCTGAACCCGATCAGCATTTTCAGCATTGATTACATTTTCGAGTGCCGCTGGAATGAGGATATCACATGGGGCTTCCAAAGCGTCTGTATTTTTGCTGAAGTTGGCTGCACCGGGGAAATCAAGAATTGATCCGGTTTTTTTTCTGTGTTGGAATACGGCTTCAACATCAAGTCCATTTTCATTGTAGATGGATCCCTCATATTCAGCCAGGCCTACAACCAACGCACCACCTTCCTGAAAGAATTTGGCAGAGTGATAACCAACATTTCCAAGTCCTTGCACAATTATTTTTTTCCCTGCAATACCTGTTTCCAAGCCAAGTTTGGCCATGACTTCGGCATTGTTGCAAACCTCCCTGATACCAAAGAAAACACCCAAGCCAGTTGCCTCCCTTCTTCCTCTTACACCACCCTGCGTAATTGGTTTTCCTGTAACACAACCCAATGCTTCCACTTCTCCAGGGTGCATCGCCATGTAGGTGTCCAGGATCCAGGACATTTCCCTTTCTCCCGTACCATAATCCGGAGCGGGAACATCCTCACCAGGGCCAATGAATCTTTTTTTGATCAGCTCGCTGGTATACCTTCTTGTGATGCGCTCAAGGTCATAGGCGCTGTACTTTTTAGGATCGATGGTTATTCCACCTTTGGCCCCACCAAAAGGCACATTCACAATCGCACATTTGTAGGTCATCAATGCAGAAAGTGCCATTACTTCGTCCAGGTTGACCATTTCACTGAACCTGATTCCTCCCTTGCAGGGAAGTTTGTGGTGGGAGTGCTGAACCCTGTACGCCTTGATTACTTCTACCTTGTCTCCGATTTTTACGGGAAAATGCATGCGAAGCACGCTGTTGCATTGCTTGATTTGTTCAAGTATGCCTTGGTCAAATTGGGTGTATAGAGCGGCTTTGTCAAAACTTTTACAAACGGCATCAAAAAAACTGTATTCAGGGTTCATGGCATTTTTTTTCGTTGGTTGGAAGACAAAAAGAAAAGGATGATGTTTATGATTCTTTTTCGAGTTTGGAGATTTTTCTGTCCAAGCGAATCAAATAGGCGATCAGTCCCAAGAGAATGGTAAGCACCACGGCTACTACTACATAAATTTTTCCATTGGATCTCATGAGAGATGCCATAGTATCATTGGTGGTTGAACCTTGTGCTTTAGCACCAAAGATTCCCATGCTTACAATAAAAGCAATCAATTTATTTTTCATGCGCAAACCATTTTTGTTCCAGTAAAATTTTGTGTCTAATTTTTAATGTGGCAATCCAGATACCTAAAAATGCCCAGCCAATCACTGCGGGATAGAAGACCATCCTCATCCTGGCATCAATATCATTGAAATTCAATGCAGGATTTCCTTCCTGGCCAGGGTGCAAGCTGGGAAGCAATCTTGGTATGATCCAAATAGAGGGGAAAAGCATGGCGTATGCAAAAATATTGTACACGGCACTTACCCTCGCTCGTTGGTCCATGTCAGTGATGGAACTTCTTAAAATAAAGTAGGCCCCGTAAATCAGCAATGCAATGGCCGCACCAATCAACTTCGGTTCTCTCATGATGGAACCAAAAGAGGCAAATGCAGGATTGTTGGGGTCTGCCCAGGTAAAGCTGGCCCAGATAGCACCGGTGGCGTAGCCCAGCAAGCCAAGATAGGTTCCTACACCGGCATAAGAAGAAGCTTTGATATCATGCTCAATCAATCCTGTTCTCAGGTACTTGATGCTTTGGGCAATTGAAATGGTAAAAAGAATCATCATCGCAAACCACATGCATACGTGGTAGTAAAGGTTTCTGATGGTCTCTCCCAATTGACTCAGTTCAGGAACAGGAAGCAAAAGGCCTCCAATTACAGCATAAGCAAGCAAAACGATTGCAGTTATTTTCCACCAGGTAAGTCGCATGGCATGGATGTATTGTAAAGCATTGAAGGAACCCTTGTTCTGTTCAACGGGCATACAACCCGTAGCTTTGGTTGGTAAAATTAGGCCCTTCGTCTAATCTTTCCATAAAAATGGGTATAAAATAACGGCAAGGAAAACAATGAGTATGTCAAGGGATACAAGGAGCAGGACCAATTGTTGAGGTACACCATCCCTGAATACCTCGGAAAATGCTGTTTTTGAGAGCCTGACCAGCAAGAGAAGCTGGGGGATGATCAGGGGAAAGCCAAGAATCGCCATCAGTGACGCTTGTTGCATGGCCTTGCTGGCGATGGCGGCCAACATGGTAAATACCAAACCCAGGCCCATGGAGCCCAAAAGTCCAATAAAAAGAAATTGCAAAAATGATTCAGTAGGGTTGCCCATGAATGCGCTGTAGAGCAATAAGTTCACCAGGTTCATGGCCAGCATCAAGAGCACATTGTAACTGAGTTTTGAAAGGATGAATACAACTGGAGAAGTAATAGAATAATAGTAGAGCATTCGACCCCTGGCTTCCTGTAAAAAACTTTTTGCTACCGCATTGATGCAAATAAAAAGCTGGGTTATCCAAAAAAGGGAGTTCCAGGTATCAGCATCAGGGGAATCAATGGTAAGGTAAATGACAAATACCGTTGACGCGATGTACAGCATCACACCATAAAGGGTATGCTGCTGTCTTGTCTCCAACAAGAATTCTTTTTTCAGCAGGGCGGTATATTGATTCAGTGCTTCCAAGGTAATTGTGTTATGTGTTGAAGCAATTCCTGCAACGGGCTTCGTAGTGGTCTTTTTCTCCCAAGACCACTTGGTCTGTGTTGGTTGAAATCCTGAAGGAATAACTGGCAATTCCTCCACATTTGATGCAAACGGCATGGAGCTTGGTTACATAATTGGCTACTGATAATAAAGCAGGCATCGGACCAAATGGGTTACCTGTATAGTCCATATCGAGGCCTGCCACAATGACCCGTTTTCCAGCATTGGCGAGGGTCTCACACACATCAACAATTTCAGTATCAAAAAATTGGGCCTCGTCAATACCAACAACATTGAATGCCTCGGCTTGGGTAAGGATGTCTTTGGATGCTTTTACCGGTGTGGCATTGATGGTATTTTCATCGTGGGAAACAATCTTTCCCGCATGGTATCGGATATCAATGGAGGGCTTGAATATTCCCACACGCATGTTGGCAATTTTGGCACGTTTTACCCTTCTGATCAACTCCTCTGTCTTTCCTGAGAACATGGATCCACAGACTACTTCTATCCATCCTGCTTGTTGACTATGGTTGATTGGTTCTATGAACATGGTTTGTTTGTTGTTCTCTTGGTATCTTTATGCACAGCGAACTGTAAAAATACCACAAAGCGATGGAAAGACTTAAACAATTGACGGAAAAGTTGAACCGCCAGACCCTTGAAGGGGCCTCGAAGGAAGCCTTATTGGAAATTGGCTTCGATATTATCCGGGAATTGATGGTATCGGAAAAGCCTGTAGAACAGGAAACACGTGTTCAAGACCAAAAAACTGTTGATCCTGAAACATATGTTGGCACAGTTCAATCCTTGAATGATCGGCTCAATCCTTCAGTGCCAGACCTCTCTGATCGGCTGCAACAGCTTCGGCAAGATTCATTGAAGTCTGCCATGGGCATCAATGACCGGTATATTTTTATGGAGACACTCTTCAGGGGTGATGCTCACAGTTTTGATACGATGATGGGATTGTTGGACCATGCCAAAAACTTCAGCGAAGCGGAGTCAATCGCTAACCAATACATCAGGAGCGTGCAAGACAACCTTGAACAGGCCGCTGAGGTTGAAAAATTTTATGGTTTGCTCAGGAGCAGGTTCTCTTCAATATGATGGACAATGATTTGTGTTGCTCCCTTTCTTTGAAGCACAAAATTCTTTGCAGTTTCATCCAGTGATGTTCTCATTTCATTATCTGAAATTAGTTTTTCAGTGATGGAAACCAAGTCTTGTTTTGTACCGTAACTGAAACCCACTCCAATTTCAATCAATGCTTTTGCTTCTGCTGTTCGGTCGTGGTTGGGCCCAAAAATGACTGTTTTCCCATAGGCTGCAGGTTCAAGGATGTTGTGGATGCCTGCTGCATTAAATCCTCCACCCACATAACTGATGGTGGCATAGCGGTAAAGCTTTGAAAGCATGCCAATGCAGTCAATGATCAATACCCTGGCATCTTTCAATCGTTCATGGTCAACCACTTCAGATATGAGAATAGGTTGTTTGAACAATCGCTTGATTTCCTGAAGATGTTTTGGGCTAATTTCATGCGGCGCGATAACGAGTTTTAAGTCAGGTTGGGCATCCAGTAATCCTGAAAGCATTTCCTCATCTTCTTTCCAGGTGCTTCCTGCAATCATGGTATCGGCTTGATTGCAAAATCCTTCAATAACACTGTGATGAAAGGGGATGCTTGTGATCTCTGCAACACGGTCATAGCGCGTGTCACCAGCAATGGTAACAGGGGCCTTCAGCTTGAATTTTTCCAGGATGGCTGCCGATGGTGCATCCTGTACAAACAGATGGGTATAGCTTTCGAGCAAGGTTCTGAGAAAACCACCCATTGGTCCAAAAAAGTTCTGTTTGGGTGTAAAGATGGCGGATACCAGCAGGGTAGGAATCCTTCTTTTTTTTAGCCCATTGAGGTAATAGAACCAGGATTCATATTTGATGAAGATGGCCAACTCCGGGTGAATGATGTCGAGAAATTTCTGTGAACGGATGCGTCCATCCAGGGGGAGGTAAAAAACCATGTCCGCTCTATCATAGTTTTTCCTGATTTCATACCCTGAAGGCGAGAAAAAAGTCAGGAGGATCCTGTGGCGTGGGTAGGTGGTTTTTAGGCTTTCCAGTACTGGTTTTCCTTGTTCAAATTCACCCAGAGAGGAACTGTGCATCCAAATGATGGGTCCTTGTCCATTTTCTACAGCTGCTTTCAGCCTTTCAAATATATTATTTCTCCCTTCAACCCATAACCAGGCTTTGGCATTCCAGATGGAGGCAAACCGTATACCTAAATTGTATACATGGAGGAATATGTGGTAAAAAAACAGCATGCCTACATTAAGTGGTAAAGCTACGGCCAAATTAAGTTATGCCCTTTATTTTCTTACCTTCGCGCCACAAATAAAGGATTATGGTTCCTATCCAGATGGTGGATTTGAAAAGGCAATACCTCAACATCAAAACCGAGGTTGATCAGGCGATTGCTGATGTTGTTCAAAATGCTTCATTCATCAATGGAAAAGCAGTCACTGATTTTTCAGCACAGTTGGGCCAATTCCTTGGTATAGACCATGTTGTCCCTTGTGCCAATGGTACAGATGCTTTGCAGATAGCCATGATGGCATTGGGCTTGGAACCGGGTGACGAAGTGATCACCCCTTCCTTCACCTATATTGCAACAACAGAAGTGATGGCCTTGTTAAGGCTTAATCCAGTTTTTGTGGATGTTGACCCAAGGACTTTTTGCATTGATACCGGCAAGATTCGGGAGGCCATTACCCCTAAGACCAAGGCGATTGTCCCCGTTCATCTGTATGGACAACCTGCTCCCATGGAAGAAATCATGGCCATCGCAAAGGAGTTTGGACTTTTTGTGATTGAGGACAATGCACAGGCCATTGGTGCTACCATTCAGTTCAGCGATGGCACCGTCCACATGACAGGTACAATCGGAGACATTGGCTGCACTTCGTTTTTTCCATCCAAAAACCTGGGATGTTTTGGAGATGGTGGTGCCATCGTTACCCGTGATGCCAGCCTTGCGGATAAAATGAGGATGATTGCCAACCACGGACAAAGCAAGCGGTATTACCATGATATGGTGGGGTGCAATTCCCGGCTCGATTCCATTCAGGCTGCAGTATTGAATGTCAAAATCAAACATTTGAACGCTTACAACAAATCCAGGAAGCAGGCTGCAGACTTCTATTCTAACGCTTTTGCCTCCAATCCCAATATAACCACGCCCTTTATTGCTAGTGGGAATACCCATGTTTTTCACCAATACACGTTGATATTGAAAGATCAAAACAGGGATAAATTGGTTGAACAGCTCGCCAATGTTGGTATCCCTGCCATGATCTATTATCCCGTTCCAGCCCACAGGCAAAACATGTTTTCCTTTTTGAATCTAGCCGCAGTTGATTTGCCTGTCACCGATTGGCTTACCCACCGGGTTGTATCGCTTCCCATTCATACAGAATTGGATCAGGAACAATTGGATTTTATTGTACATCACGTTAACAGCTTCGTCTAATAAACTCAACTCATGAAAATTGCAGTCATCGGAACTGGATATGTCGGACTAGTTACAGGTACTTGTTTTGCTGAAACAGGCAATGAGGTTACCTGTATTGATATAGACCAGAGAAAAGTAGACAAACTCAGTGGTGGTGAGATTACGATTTACGAACCTGGGCTTGAGAAAATATTTTTAAGAAATCTCAAGGAGCAGCGCCTGCATTTCACTTCAGACCTGAAGGCTGGTATCAAGGATGCCAAGATTCTTTTTCTTGCCCTTCCAACACCGCCGGGTGAAGATGGATCTGCAGATCTCAAATATGTGTTGGGCATTGCCAAAGACCTGGGAAATATCATTGAAGACTATGTGGTCGTGGTGGACAAAAGTACTGTTCCGGTTGGAACAGCAGAGAAAGTACAAAAGGCCATTGCTGAAAACAGCAAGGTGGAATTTGATGTTGTTTCCAATCCTGAGTTCCTGAGGGAAGGGGTTGCGGTAGAGGATTTCATGAAACCAGATCGGGTAGTGATCGGTACAAATTCAGAGCGATCGAAAAAGCTCATGAATGAGTTGTATGCGCCCTTTGTGCGATCGGGTAATCCCTTGATTTATATGGATGTTCGCTCTGCAGAACTGACAAAATATGCAGCCAATTCTTTCTTGGCTACCAAGATTTCTTTCATGAATGAGATCGCACAGCTTTGCGAGAGGATGGGTGCGGATGTTGACATGGTTCGCTTGGGTGTTGGAAGTGATGCCCGTATCGGGAAAAGATTTCTTTTCCCAGGCATTGGTTATGGAGGAAGTTGTTTTCCCAAGGATGTGCAGGCCCTGGTAAAAAGTTCCGCTGAAGTGGGGTATGATTTTCAAATCCTCAATGCTGTGATGGATGTTAATGAGAAGCAGAAATTGCACCTCATGCCCAAAATCAACAAATATTTTAATGATGATTTGGCCGGAAAACATTTTGCCTTCTGGGGATTGGCCTTCAAACCCAATACAGACGATATCCGTGAAGCGCCGGCTTTGGACATGATAGAGGCGCTGCTGGCAGCTGGAGCAACTGTTTCTGCGTTTGATCCTGAAGCCATGCCCAATGTGAAAGCACTATTGGGAGATAAAATCAATTTTGCCGAAAATCAGTATGATGCATTGGAAGGTGCCGATGCACTGATCATCGCTACAGAGTGGAATGAGTTCAGAACCCCCGACTTTTTGAAGATGGTCAAGGGCCTCAAGCAGAAAGCGATTTTCGATGGAAGAAATCTTTTTGAAGTCAACAGTGTCAATGAACTTGGCTTCCATTATGAAAGCATTGGCCGTAACCCACACATTTAATTTCTAGACAATGGCAAATAAAAGAGTTCTTATTACTGGCGCTGCTGGTTTTCTTGGGTCGCATTTGTGCGATCGTTTCATCAAAGAAGGATTTGATGTGGTGGGCATGGACAACCTCATCACGGGTGATCTCAAGAACATTGAACACCTGTTCAAATTGAAGGAATTCGAATTCTATCACCATGACATCACCAAATTCATTCACGTTCCTGGCAGCCTCGACTATATTCTTCATTTTGCCTCACCCGCAAGCCCTATTGACTACCTCAAAATTCCGATTCAAACACTGAAGGTTGGTGCTTTGGGTACCCATAATTGCCTTGGTCTTGCCAAGGCCAAGGGCGCCAGGATGCTCGTTGCCTCTACCTCTGAAGTATATGGAGATCCATTGGTGCATCCCCAAACAGAGGAATACTGGGGAAATGTAAATCCTGTTGGTCCGCGTGGTGTGTATGACGAAGCAAAACGCTTTATGGAGTCCATCACCATGGCCTATCATACTTTTCACCAGGTTGAAACGAGGATTATCCGCATATTCAACACCTATGGTCCAAGGATGCGGCTGAATGACGGACGAGCCTTACCAGCTTTTATAGGACAGGCCCTCCGGGGTGAGGACCTGACCGTGTTTGGAGACGGGTCTCAGACAAGGTCTTTCTGTTATGTTGATGATCTTGTTGAGGGCATTTATAGGCTTTTGATGAGCGACTATGTATCTCCCTTGAACATAGGAAACCCGGTGGAGATTTCTTTGTTGGAGTTTGCGGAAGAAATCCTCAAGCTGACCGGCGCAAAAACCAAGATTGTTTTCAAGCCTTTGCCTGTGGATGATCCGAAACAACGCAAGCCTGACATCACCAAGGCAAAAGAATTGCTTGGATGGGAACCAAAAGTAGACAGGGCAGAAGGGTTGAGGATTACGTATGAATATTTCAAGTCTCTCCCCCAAGAGGAATTGACCAAGCAACCCAAAGAGTTTAATTAACTGTCAATTATAATTTTAGTAGCCATGAAGAAAATATTGATCACAGGCGGTGCGGGTTTTATAGGGTCACACGTGATCAGGTTGTTTGTGAACAAATACCCTGATTATGCCATTGTCAACCTGGATGCCCTTACTTATGCCGGCAATCTTGAAAACCTAAGGGACATTGAAAATGCACCCAATTACAGTTTTGTGAAAGGTGACATTACCGAAGAGACCTTTATCAATCAGTTGTTCGAAGACCATTCCTTTGACGCGGTGATTCATCTGGCCGCAGAGAGCCATGTAGACAGGTCTATCCTTGATCCCCTTTCATTTGTAAAAACCAATGTAATTGGAACAGCCGTATTGTTGAACGCCGCCAAAAAATCATGGGACAATATGGAAAACAAATTGTTTTACCATGTGTCCACCGATGAGGTATATGGTTCACTGGGAGAGTCCGGATTTTTTACTGAAGAAACATCCTATGATCCCCGTTCTCCCTATTCAGCATCCAAGGCATCTTCAGACCATCTGGTAAGTGCATATTTTCATACCTATGGTTTGCCCATGATTATTTCCAATTGTTCCAATAACTATGGATCGCACCAGTTTCCTGAGAAACTATTGCCACTGATGATCAACAATATTGTACATTCCAAGCCACTTCCCGTTTATGGGAAAGGTGAAAATGTGCGTGACTGGCTTTGGGTGAACGATCATGCAAGGGCCATTGACGTAATCTTCCATCAAGGTAAATTGGGAGAGACCTATAATATTGGTGGATTCAATGAGTGGAAAAATATTGATATTGTTCACTTGCTCTGCAGTATCATGGACAAGAAGCTGGGAAGGGCGGATGGTGAAAGCGCCAAGCTCATTACCTATGTAAAAGACCGTGCAGGGCATGACATGCGCTATGCCATTGATGCCACAAAGTTGAACAAGGAATTGGGTTGGGAGCCTTCTCTTCAATTTGAGGAAGGCATGGACAAGACCATTGACTGGTACCTGGCCAATGAGGGATGGATCCAAAGCGTAACCTCCGGATCATACAAGCAGTATTACGAACAGCAATATACAAGCAGATAAGATGACAATTGAAACAACAGGATTTGAAGGATTGCTTCTGTTAACCCCTTCTGTTTTTGCAGATGAGAGAGGATATTTTTTTGAAAGCTATAACAGTGCCTCGCACCTGAATACTGGACTAGATTATCATTGGGTGCAGGACAACCAGTCCCATTCCAAGCATGGGGTGATCAGGGGGATGCATTTTCAGAAAGCACCCTTCGCACAAACAAAACTGGTGCGGGTCTTGCAAGGAGAGATATTGGATGTGGTTGTTGATCTGAGAAAAGAACAACCAACATATGGAAAATCATTCTCTGTGGTCCTCACAGCAGAGAGCAAAAAGCAATTGCTGGTTCCCAAAGGATTTGCCCATGGGTTTTCTGTGCTGAGTGCATCCGCTGATGTCATGTACAAATGCGATGCCCTTTACAACAAGCAAAGTGAGTCGGGGTTGCTTTTCAATGATCCATCTTTGAACATAGATTGGAAACTTTCTCTGGAAGAAATGATCGTTTCAGAGAAAGACCTCGTACTTCCAACAATCGACAACATCGATGCCAATTTTTAATCTTGAGCCATGAAGAAGATCCTCGTTACAGGAGCCAACGGTCAGCTTGGAAAGGAGTTGAGAGATCTGGCTTCAAGCTTTTTGCAGTATGAATTTTTGTTTCTTTCACGAGAAGATCTTCCCATTCACCAGTTTGAGTTTGTAAGGAATGTATTTGCATCATTCTTACCTGATTTTTGCATCAACTGTGCCGCCTATACAGCTGTAGACAAAGCAGAACAAGAGGCTGAATTGGCGCAGCTTGTCAACGGTGAATCTGTTGGGATACTGGCCGCCGTTTCAGCCGCCCATGGTTGCCGCTTCATTCATGTGTCCACCGATTATGTCTATGGCGGAGATGCAAGCGAACCCTATGCTGAAGATTCCCCCACAGCACCCAGTTCTGTTTATGGGAAAACCAAACTGGCGGGAGAGGTAGAAGCGATTAAGAATGATTCGCTTTCCGTTATCATCCGGACCTCCTGGGTTTACTCTTATTATGGCAATAATTTCGTCAAAACCATGATGCGTTTGATGAAGGATCGCAAAGAGATTTCAGTGGTCAACGACCAGAAGGGTAGCCCGACATTGGCAGCAGACCTGGCCACTTTTATTCTACATATTATCGGCCAATCACAATGGCATCCGGGAATCTACAATTATTCCAATGACGGAGAAATTACCTGGTATGATTTTGCCTTAGAAATCAAACGGCTCATTGCTGCAGATTGTTTTGTTCACCCGATTCCTTCCTCTGCATATCCAACTCCGGCAAAACGCCCAGCTTACAGCGTGTTGGACAAGCAAAAAATCAAGCGTGTGTTCGGCGTTAATCCCGAAAGTTGGAAAGGGAGCCTTGAAAAATGCATCAGCCAATTGCTGAAGGATTAAGCTGGTTTCAATTCAGCTATCCCTTTCCATTGTTGCAATCGCTTTTAGCAAGGAATGAAGTTGGGATTCAAGGAGGATGTTCTTGTTTTGCAGGCTTTCGGCTTGATTTTCCAAAGCCGTAAAATGATTCAGGGCTTTCATCAAAATTTCCTTCTCTTTTTTGAGCAAATCGATCTCGGCCTGGAGTTGAATCTTGTCCTCCTTCAATTGTCTCAAGCTGCCCTGAAGGCCTGCCAATTTTTCCTGAACCAAGAGGGCTGTTTCGCTGCTCATATTCCCAAATGTAGCGCAGTTGCCTCGAATACCAATCAAGTAGGGCTACCAAGCCGTTTTTGGGGCTGAAATCGTATATTTGCATTTAATTTATTCTTATGGCATTGATCACGGCCCGCTTGGCTGAAAAGGAATATGGATTAGATGTTACAGATGCTGATGGGCATACCATGCGCATCGACATCCCTGTATCACAAGGAGGAAACGGATCTGGTTTCAGGCCCATGCAAATGTTGCTTTCGGCACTTTGTGGTTGCAGTGCCGTTGATGTGATCAGTATCCTGAAAAAACAACGCCAGGTACTTGAAGACCTTACCATTGAGGTGGATGGTCAAAGAGAGGAAGGAAAAGAACCTTCACGCTGGAAAAACATCCAGTTGATTTTTACCATTACGGGAGAGGTTGATCCATCAAAAGCCTACAAGGCAGTAGACCTTTCCATGGAGAAATATTGTTCTGTGGCTGAAACCCTAAGGGCGGCAGGTGCTGCCATCAATTTCAGCGTTATTGTAAACGGTTCGGCAGTGTCCGGACAATAAAATATTTTGAATGCGCCCCGAAACATTAGCCATAAGGACCCAAACAGAAAGAACAGGAGAGAAGGAACACTCAACCCCATTGTTTCTCACCAGCAGTTTTGTCTATGATTCTGCCGAAGACATGGCCGCTGCTTTTTCTGATGAGAGCCTGGATGTAAACATCTATTCACGCTTTTCCAATCCTTCTGTTGATGAGTTCATCAAGAAGGTCTGTTTAATGGAAGGCGCCGAGGATGGTATTGCCACTGCATCAGGCATGGCTGCCGTCAATGCCTGCTTCATGACCTTCTTGTCTGCAGGAGATCATGTTATTTCTGCAGCTGCTGTGTTTGGATCCACCCATGCTATCTTGACAAAATACCTGCCCAAATGGGGTATTGAGTACAGCTATTTTGACATGAACAAGCCCGAATCCATAGAGGCATTGGTCAAGTCCAATACAAAGCTGCTCTATGTAGAAACCCCGTCCAATCCTGGACTGGATATCATTGATATGGAAATGGTTGCAGCCATCTGCAAAAAACACAATATTATTTTTGTGGTGGACAATTGTTTTGCAACGCCCGCGGTGCAACAACCCATCCTGTTTGGAGCCGACCTGGTCCTGCATTCAGCCACCAAGTTCATGGATGGCCAGGGAAGGGTATTGGGTGGCGTAGTTGTAGGAAAAAAAGAATTGGTCAGGGAAATGTATCTCTATATCCGCAATACCGGACCATCACTAAGTGCCTTCAATGCTTGGATTTTGTCCAAAAGCCTTGAAACGCTTTATGTAAGGATGGACAAGCATGCACAAAATGCCTTGCAGATTGCAAAGGCCCTGGAAAATCATCCTGCATTGAATTGGGTCAAGTATCCATTTTTGCCATCACATCCGCGGTATGCGATTGCCGTCAAACAGATGTCCAATGGCGGAGGTATTTTGACGTTTGAACTCGAGGCAGGCCTCGAAGGAGGACGCAAGTTTCTCAATGGCCTGAAATGGTTGTCAATGACCAACAACCTGGGAGACAGCCGTACCATTGCCTCCCATCCTGCAAGCACTACCCATTCCAAGCTCAGTGAAGCCGAAAGACAGGCCGTAGGCATCACCCCTGGATTGATCAGGCTTTCCGTTGGCTTGGAGCATCCTGAGGACATCATAGAAGAAATCCTGCAGGCACTCAACCAATAAATAACTAAGATACTGGCAGAAAATGTCGGTTCACCCCGTTAACAATACAACATGGACAAGATTTTTGACGAACCCATCAAGCAAGCCTCTGACTTTGCATTCAACAACAAAGTGGCTGGTGTATTTGATGATATGGTTACTCGCTCTGTGCCTTATTACATTGAAATGCAAAGGATGATGTCTGAGCTGGTGGCAGACCAATGTGGAGAGAATGGCGTTATCTACGATTTGGGTTGTTCCACCGGGGCCACCATGATCATGATGGACCAAACGGTTCCACAGCACATCAAATTTGTGGGCATTGATGATTCGGCCCCCATGCTGGAAAAATGCAAGACCAAACTCGAAGAAAGGGGAATGACAAGGCCTTATTCGCTTGAAGTGGCAGACCTGAACTCTGGTCATGTGGCAATGAAAGATGCCTCAGTGGTGATTCTCTGCCTGACCCTTCAGTTTGTTCGGCCCATTGCCCGTGAGAAATTGTTGAGGTCCATTCACGAGCAACTTCAGCCAGGTGGTGTATTGATTGTGATCGAGAAAATCCTCGCAGAGGAAACCGATTTCAACCGCGATTTTATCAAGTATTATTATGATTTCAAACGCAGGAATGATTACAGTGAAATGGAGATTTCACAGAAGCGTGAGGCCCTTGAAAACATCCTGATTCCCTATAAGTTGAGCGAGAACATCACCCTGTTGAAAGAGGTTGGTTTCAGGACAGTGGAAGTATTTTTCAAGTGGTATAATTTCTCAGGATTCATTGCAAAAAAACTATCATGATCCAAATCGGTAATTTCTTTTTCAAGTACAGAAACCTGCTTTTCATACTGCTCTACGGATTGTTGTTTTTACCCTCTCCGGAGTTGTTTACAGAAGATATTTTCCAAGTCGATTATAAAACATTGCCTTTGATAATAGGGTTGTTTGTGACAGTTTTAGGACAGGCCATCAGGGGCGCTACCATTGGGTTGGCCTATATCGTGCGAGGAGGGAAAGACAAGAAGGTATATGCTGAGCACCTGGTTTCTACAGGGATTTTTTCTCATTGCAGAAACCCGCTTTATGTTGGTAATATCCTGATGCTATTGGGCGTGGGCATTTTGGCCAACTCATTGATTTATGTGGCCATCATCATGCCATTGTTTTTCTTCATCTACCAGGCGATTGTTCTTGCCGAAGAAAATTTTTTAAGAGGAAAATTTGGTGCTGATTTTGATGGCTATTGCTCGAAAGTCAACCGCTGGATTCCTTCCCTGAAGGGGATAAGTGCAACATTCTCATCGATGGAGTTCAATTGGAAAAGATGGGTGCTCAAAGAATATACCACCCAATTCATTTGGCTGGCGGGTATCGCTTTATTGATTATTCGCCTGTATCAAATTGAAGATGTAGTGACCAATGGCATTTATGCCGTAATTGTATTGGCAATTGGTTATGGGATTGTACGATACCTCAAGAAATCTGGCAAGATGACCGAATAAAAAAAGATCCGCAAAATGCGGATCTTTTTTTTGTTGCCCGACCTGGATTCGAACCAAGACAAACAGAACCAAAATCTGTCGTACTACCATTATACTATCGGGCATCCTCCCTAACGGGACGCAAAAGTAAGATATTTACCTTTTTGCGCCAAAATTTTCAGCATCAATCATGGATGAATTTTATTCAATCCATCTTCACGAGGTAATGGTTCTTCTTTCCTTTCTGAACAGCAATGTATTTTTCCGCCAATAAACTTGATACATTGATTAGAAATGCCTGGTCTGCGATTTTTTCTCTGTTGATGCTGATGCCGCCTCCCTGAACCATTTTACGGGCTTCACCTTTGCTCGGGAAAATGCCCGTGTCGAACAGGAAAGATACAATATCAATCCCTGCCTGTATCGATGTGCTGGCAACGGTATGTACCGGTACTCCCTCCATGGCATTGAGCAATTCATCTTCACTCAATTCATGAAGGTTGATTTCCTCTTTTTTGCCAAACAGTTGCTCTGTGGTCTGTTGTGCAGTAGAACATTCCTCCGCTCCATGGACAAATGCGGTAATGGATTCCGCCAGTTTTTTTTGCAGGGTCCTGGCACCAGGTTCAACCGCATGTTCTGCCAGCAGAGATTCAATCTCTGCCTTGGGAAGCAGGGTGAAGATTTTAATCCATTTTTCAGCATCCGTATCGGCTGCGTTCAGCCAGAATTGGTAAAACTGGAAAGGTGTTGTTTTTCCCGGATCCAGCCATACATTTCCCTTTTCGGTTTTTCCGAATTTTCCCCCATCGGCCTTGGTGATCAAGGGGCAGGTGAAGGCAAATCCTTCGCCCCCTGCTTTGCGCCTGATCAGTTCTGTGCCAGTGGTGATATTGCCCCACTGATCGCTTCCTCCCATCTGGAGTTTGCAGTTTTTGTGGGTATAGAGCCAATAGAAATCATATCCCTGCATCAGCTGATAGGCAAATTCAGTATAGCTGATGCCCGTTTCACCCTCAATTCTTTTTTTGACACTGTCCTTGGACATCATGTAGTTCACGGTGATGTGTTTACCCACATCCCGCAGAAAATCAATGAATCCCAGCCCCTTGAACCAATCATAATTGTTGACAATTTCGGCTGCATTCTCTCTTGCAGGATTGAAATCCAGGTATTTTTCGAGCTGGCTTCTGACGCCAGCAATGTTTTTCTGAAGGGTTTCTTCATTCAAAAGGTTTCTTTCTTCGCTTTTTCCGCTGGGATCGCCCACCATACCGGTGGCACCCCCCACCAGGGCTATGGGCTTGTGTCCCGCTTGTTGAAGGTGATACAGGAGTAAAATAGGAACCAAACTCCCTATGTGCAGGCTCTCTGCAGTGGGGTCAAAGCCAATATAGGCCGTGGTTGCTTCCTTTTTCAGCTGCTCTTCTGTGCCCGGCATGATGTTCTGGAGCATTCCCCGCCATTTGAGTTCTTCTATGAGGCTCATTTAAAGTTGTTTGCGCAAATGTAGGAAGGATTGTTCTCCCACACAAAATGGGCAATATATGGTGGGGTAAAACGTTAAAAATACCTGTGCGCATTGACTTTTAGGCTGATTTATCATAACCCTGGTTTACCTTTGATGTCAAATATGTCATATTTCCGAATTTGTCTCCTTGCTGTTGTTTGCCTATGGGTGAGTAATGCTTCTGCACAATTCAGGAAGTACTCCAACGAGTTCCTGAACATCGGTGCAGGTGCAAGGGGCTTGGGAATGGGTGGTGCACAGGTAGCCAGTGTGGCAGATGCCACTGCAGGGTATTGGAATCCGGCCGGCCTCACAGAAATAAAAGAACATCCAGTGGCTTCGCTCATGCATGCTGAATATTTTGCGGGGATTGGTAAATACGATTATGCTTCCATTGCGATGCCCATTGGTGATCCAACCGTTGTAACGAAGAGCCTGGGGTTTTCACTGATTCGCTTTGCTGTTGATGATATACCCAATACCCTGTTTTTGGTGGATCCTGATGGATCTGTGAATTACAACAACATCAGGTCCTTTTCCTCTGCTGATTACGCCTTGCTGGTTTCCTATGGTCAGGTGATATTCAGTGATGAGTTTCGTACTTTTTCATTTGGGGCCAATGCCAAGGTGGTGCACAGGAGCGTGGGCAGTTTTGCAAAGGCCTGGGGCCTTGGTATCGATGCAGGTTTGCAGTATAGAGCCAGGCGTTTCAATGTTGGCCTGATGGCAAAAGATGTTACCACCACCTTCAATGCGTGGAATTTCAGTTTTACAGACAAGGAGAAAGAAGTATTGTATCTCACCAACAACGATATCCCTGTCAAATCAACTGAACTAACTGCTCCCAGATTGGTCTTGGGGGCATCTTATTTTGCGGAACTTTCTGAAAACCTTGGGTTGAATGCAGAATTGAACATGGACCTGAGTTTTGATGGAAAGAGAAATGTTTTGTTCAGTTCATCAACAGTGAACATGGACCCACGGGCTGGTGTTGAGCTGGAATACAAGAAACAGCTGTTCGGCAGGCTGGGCTTGTATAATTTTCAGCAGGGCATGAAGGATGGTGATTCAACCAACCTGAAAAAGGTCTGGATTTACCAGCCAGGATTGGGTGTTGGATTCAAGTTGAAGAACGTGGAGATTGATTACGCCTTCACCAACCTGGCCAATCAATCGAATCCCTTGTACACCCATATATTTTCATTGAAGTTCAACCTTGTCAAAAAAGAAAATTCTTATTGATGAAAAAAGGATTGTTGTATAGAAGGCTTTGTTTGTTCATGATGATGTTGTTGTTTTCAGCATCATTGTTGGCGCAGTACAACAATGAATGGATAGACTACAGCAAAAGTTATTATAAATTCAAGGTTGGAGAAACGGGGCTTTACAGGATTCCTTTTACAATCCTTCAAACCAATGGCTTGTCCAATACACCGGCAGAACATTTTCAATTGTGGCGCAATGGAAAAGAGGTAGCGGTTTTCACCAGCAAAGGTTCCGGCATCTTGGGCAGTACAGATTTTATTGAATTTTTTGGGCAGATGAATGATGGAAAAGCAGATGCCATCATGTACAAGAAACCCGAATTCCAATTGTCTGACAAATGGAGCCTCCAAACAGATACTGCTGCTTATTTTCTAACGGTCAATGCATCAACTGCCAATGCACGGGTGCTCAATGCGCAGAACAATACGGCTTCCAATTCCTTGGCGGTTGAACCTTACTTTATGCACAGGCTTGAACGCCATTTCAAGGACCAGATCAATCCCGGGTATGCATCTATTGTTGGCATCTATGTTTATTCATCTTCTTATGACAATGGTGAAGGATGGAGCAGCCGAAACGTTCAGCCTGGATCACCTTTGGTAGAACAGTATAACAATCTTGCGTTTGCTCCAGAAGGCCCAGATGCCAGCCTAACCATTGCTGCATTTGGCAATGCATTGAACACAAGAAAACTGCAGGTTTCGGTCAATGGGACCAAAATCGTTGATCAGCCCATGGATTATTTTAGTGCAGCGATACAAACGGCAACCGTTCAGAAATCATTATTGGGTCGTGCGGTAGATACCATCCGGATTCACAATGACAGCCCTGTTGGGTCTGACAGGATTACATTGGGCAAGTATACGCTTGTCTATCCCCGGAAATTTGATTTCGGGGGAAATGGATTGTTTGAATTCACGCTTCCAGGAACTTCCGTTGGGAATTATCTGGAAATCACCAATTTCCGGAACAATGCGGTAGCCCCTGTTTTGTATGAACTAACTGAGGGGAGAAGGTATGTTGCAGACATGACTGTTCCCGGAAAGTTCAGGTTTGCCTTGCCCGCAGGAGGTGCCAGAAATTTTGTGATGATGGATGCATCCACCTCGGCCATCAAATTGGTGGGGGAGATGACAAAGCGGAATTTTATTGATTATGCAGCCTCATCCCGCCAGGGGAATTATTTGATGATTGCCCATTCCAGTTTGTCTGCCAGCAGCAATGGCGATGCCATCCAAAACTATAAAAATTACAGGGCAAGCAATGAGGGTGGAAAATACCAGGTCGGTATATACAATATTGATGAACTGGTGGATCAGTTCGCTTTTGGCATCAAGAAACACCCATTGTCAGTCAAGAATTTCATCGCCTTTGCAAAGGCATATTTTGCGGTGGCGCCTCAATATGTTTTGCTATTGGGGAAGGGCATTACCTACGATCAATACCGCTACAATGAATCCAGGCCCATCACTGAAAGGATGAACATCTTACCGACTTTTGGCAATCCTGGATCAGATAATATTCTCGCCTCTTCAGACAATGATGCAACCCCAGAGATTCCCATCGGAAGATTGTCTGTGACTACCGGTGATGAGATCAATGCCTATCTGGAAAAAGTTAAGCAACACGATAAATCCTTGCTTCCCATCAACCAAACGGTGAAGGACAAGGCTTGGATGAAGAATTTTGCGCACATCATTGGCGGTGGGGATCCTTATCTCCAGAACGTCATCAACGGTTACATGAAATCTGCCAGCAGGTTTGTTGAAGATACCTCTATTGGGGCCAAGGTCTATACTTTTGAGAAGATTACCTCGGCAGGCGTGGACCTGGTGAACTCTGGATTGTTGGGCAATCTGTTTACCGAAGGCTTGGGTGTATTGACTTATTTTGGACACTCCTCTGCCAACTCGATGGAGTTTAACCTTGATGATCCTTCCATCTTTGACAATGCAGGAAAATATCCATTGTTCATGGCCAATGGTTGCAACGCAGGAAATTTCTTTATTTATGATACCCTAAGGGTGACTGCAAGTAAAAAAACCATTACCGAAAATTATGTATTGGTGCCGGGAAAAGGCAGCATCGGATTCATTGCCAGCACCCATTATGGGATTGTGAATTATCTGAATTTGTATACCAGCATTCTTTACAGGCGAATGGCACAGGTTGATTATGCTTCATCCATTGGTCAGCTCCTGGCCAATGTGTTGAAGGAAGTGATTGAACAGGGCGGGAATGATGATTATTACAATGTGTTGACGGTGGAGCAGATGTTGTTGGGTGGTGATCCTGCTGTTTCACTTTACCCGCATGCACTTCCTGATTATGTGGTGGAGGATCCTTTGATTAAAATTTCGCCTACACCATTGTCAGTTTCCAACGCCAATTTTGACCTCAAGGTCAAGTTTCAAAACATTGGCAGGGCTACCCAAGATTCAGTATTGGTGCATGTTAAACGGGAGTTGCCAGACGGCATCATGGTTGACCTTTACAAGCAAAAAAGGACTGCGGTGTATTTTGCAGATTCCCTTTCCATATCAGTGCCCATCAATCCCTATACAGACAAGGGCCAGAACAAGATTCATGTGGCACTTGATCCGGATGATAAGATCATTGAGATTACCAATACCAATAACAGTATTTCCAAGATCTTTACCATTGCTGATGAAGAGGTTAGGCCTGTATATCCCATTCAATTTGCGATTGTCAACACACCATCCATCAAACTGATCGCCACCACCAATCAATTCCTTTCTGTTCCTGCCCAATTCATGTTAGAGGTGGATACCACAGAGTTTTTCAACTCGCCCATGAAGGTTGCACAAACCCAAACTTCACTCGGTGGAATCATAGAGTTTACCCCCACCTTGCAACTCCGCGACAGCCTTGTGTTTTATTGGCGCGTTGCCAAGAAACCCGACACTGGTGTGGTCAACAAATGGTCCAACTCTTCATTTGTTTATCTATCCAAGAGTGGTACTGGATGGAGCCAGTCGCATTATTTTCAGTATTTGAAGGATTCCAATGTTGGTTTGATTTATAATCCGGATAGAAAAATTGATTTCGCATATATAAGTTCAACAACTAGAATTACATCAAGAATTTATCCAACCGGTTACAATATAGTGGCAAGAAATTTAAATATTCTAACAGGTACTGGTTGTGCAAATACTTTAAATTCTTTAGAGTTTGTATTGATCGACAAAAAAACAGGTAAAGCAATTTTGAATTCTGATGGAAATGGAAATACACTTTATAGGAGCACCGCACCAACATGCGGAATTGGGGCTTTGTTATATCAATACTATTTTTCCTACAGTAGTTCAATAAGTCGAAAAAATGCGATTGATTTTTTAAATACATTACCTAATGAGACCATTTTAGTACTAAATAATTGGGGTTCGACAACAATTAATTCTAATAATAGTTTTATTGACAAATGGATAGCTGATACAATAAATCTAGGACCTGGAAAGTCTTTGTATCATCAATTGAAGGCTTTGGGCTTCTCAAAAATAGATTCGTTTAAAAGGAATATTCCATTTTTATTTGTGGCTCAAAAAAATCAGGTTGGCGCTTGGGAGGTTTTAGACCAGCAAGTTGGACTTAATTTTTCAGATATATTGAATAGTGAGTTTACATTTCAAGATTTTGGGAATATAGGATTATTAAATAAAAGTATTATCGGCCCCGCCAAATCCTGGTCCAGCATCCATTGGACAGGAAACCCTCTGGAGGCGAACTCTGCAGATGATATAAAGTACAAGGTCTATGGGCTGCAACAAAATTTTAGTGAGACCCTGCTGTATTCGAGCAACAGCAAAAACAAGGACACCAGCATCGCCTTTATCAATGCCAAGACCTATCCATTCTTGCGGATTGAGCAGGAAAACAAGGATACTGCCAATCATACACCCTGGCAGCAGCGTTATCTACAGGTGAAATATGACCCTGTGCCTGAAGGCGCATTGACTATGGCGTCTGCTGTTCCCATGAAAGATACCCTTGAAGTGGGGGAGCCCATGAAATTCAAGATGGCTTTCAAAAACATCAGTCCAACTGCTTTTGACAGTGTCAGGTTGTACATGACAAGTACAGATCCTTCCAATACAACCAAGGTTATTTTTGATGGCAATAAAAAACCCATTGTTTCCGGAGATACCATCATGATTGATCAGACGATTAATACAAAAAACCTGGTGGGAGATAATGCAGTGTACATCAATTTCAATCCAAACAATGCCCAGCCAGAGCAGTATCTCTTCAACAATTACCTGAACAAAAATATTTATGTTAGACCAGACACCTATGCTCCCAACCTGGATGTAACCTTTGATGGGATTCATATTTTGAACAAAGATATCGTTTCACCCAAGCCCAGTATCCTCATCAAACTCAAGGATGATAGCCGTTACCTGGCTTTGAACGATACCAGTTTGTTCAGCATCAGGTTGGTTTATCCGGATGGACATTTCCGCAGCATTCGGTTTGACAATGATACTTTACAATTCAATCCATCCAAAAATATACCCGGTGGAGACGACAATGCGGCTACGTTGATCTACAAACCTTTTTTGAAGGAAGATGGGGAATATGAATTGATTGTAACAGGCAAGGATGTGAGCAGCAACAAGTCTGGAGCCATTGAATACAGGGTTGCGTTTGAGGTCTATAACAAATCCATGATCACCAACTTGCTCAATTATCCCAATCCTTTTACCAGTTCCACAGCATTTGTATTCACCTTGACGGGAACCGAATTGCCATCTCAGTTCAGGATTCAGATTTTAACCGTCACAGGAAAGATTGTGAGAGAAATCACCAAACAGGAGTTGGGCCCAATAAAAATTGGACACAATATAACAGATTATAAAT
This sequence comes from uncultured bacterium, assembly GCA_903834825.1. GTDB lineage: Bacteria > Bacteroidota > Bacteroidia > Chitinophagales > Chitinophagaceae > Pollutibacter. The sequence goes on from CAILKQ010000097.1 coordinate 38,391, forward strand.
GGGATGGCAAGGACCACTTTGGGCAATCATTGGCCAATGGCGTTTATTTGTATCGGGTCATCGCTGACATCAATGGGAAAAAGATTGATAAGCTGAAGTCTGCAACTTTTAACACAGATAAATACTTCCAAAGCGGCTATGGGAAGATGTACCTCATGCGATAATGCAATCCACCATGTCCCATTCAATCCTTTCGCCGGAGTTCAAGTTGATGTTGTCTTGTTGTCGTGTAAAACCGTGCAGCAGGGAATTTGAACACAGGGCAGAAGCGTTGGGCGCATCCATTGATGAGGAAGTTTTTTTAGCACTCCTCATTCGCCACAGGGTCTTTCCTATTGTCTATTTCAACCTTAAAGAGGAATCACTTATATCAGACGGATTAAAAGACAAACTGAAACAACTTGCAGCAGCCAATCAACTTCAGGCCTTACAATCCCGGCACATGCAATTCAGGTTGCAAAAAGAACTGGCCCGAAAGGAATACAAGGGTTTTTTCTTAAAAGGTGTTATACTTTCTGAACAATATTATGGGGATGCTGGACTTCGGCATGTGATGGACATTGATTGTTGGGTGGAGGAGAGGGCCATTGGAAGTACAACAGAATGGTTGTATGAGGAAGGATATGTTTCTGTGCCAAATATCCAGCAACTAAATACCAAACAAATCGACTTTATCAAAAGAATAGACCATGACCTTCAGTTCCTAACCGATAAACCTGGATTACCCAAGGTTATAGAATTGCACTGGAAACTCAGGGGCCCATTGGGTGGATTTAATCTGCAGCCAGATGCACCCATGAATGAGGTGGATCATTTTCTTTACCTCTGCACCCATGGTACAGAACACGGGTGGTTTCGGATGAAATGGCTTTTTGATCTTCCTCAGATCATGGATCTTGTAAGCTTTGATTGGGATGCAGTAAGGGAGAGAGCCATGGCCTTGGATTGTTTGGATCACCTTGAAATCACCATGATGGTGCTGCAGGAATTTTTGAATGAACCTATACCAAATGCAATTTTATCAAGGTTACAGCCTCATCAATATTACCGCCATCTCATGTATATCAGACAGGCCATCGCGGCTGAATCAACCTTTAATGACAATAATGTCAACCGTTTGGCCTATCTCCAATACATGTTGTTATTGAGCAGGCGAAGATTCAATTGGCCACTGGTATTGAAATACCTGACCAGCCATCAAGACTGGAAACTGCTCCCACTTCCCAAACAATTGTTTTTCTTGTATTTCCCGCTTAGGCCATTCCTGGTTTTGTGGAGAAGAATTTTCAGAAGGAAATAGTTTTGAAAATGAGTCAAGGGCTAAATCCTTTGTTTCTCATACATGGACTTGAACAGTCCTTCTTCCACAATGAGTTGCTCAAACTTCCCTGATTGAACGATTTTTCCATCTTGCATCACATGGATTGTGTCCGCCATTTTAAGGTTGTACAACCGGTGTGAGATGAGGATGACGATTTTATTCTTTAAGTTGTTTTTTATTTTTTCATAGAGGTTCAGTTCTGCAAAAGCATCCAGTGCACTGCTGGGTTCATCGAGTACCACCAATTGTGCATCCTTATAAAAAATCCTGGCAAGGGCCAGTTTCTGCCATTGTCCTCCACTCAGTTGCTCACTGCCTTCAAAGATGCTCCCCATCTTGGTTTGATAGCCCTTTGCGAGTTTTTCAATGAAGCTGGATGCTCCGCTGCTCTGCCCTGCTTCTGAAGCCTTTTTCTCAACCAGATTTGTAGTGTTGTATTCAAAGTGAATATTTTGCCCGGCAGTGAGAAAATATTTCTCATAGTCCTGAAAGAAAAAGCAAGTCTGTTGGTAAAACGCATTTTGCCGAATATCTTGAATATTTATACCGTTCAGTTGAATGCTTCCCTGGTCTGCGGTGTAGAAGCCGGCCAGCAATTTTACCAGGGTAGATTTTCCAGATCCGTTTTCACCTACTATCGCTATGATCTGCCCCCTTGATGCTTCAATATTGATGCCGCTGATGATGGGGTGCTGTTGATTGGGGTAGCCAAAGCTGAGGGATTCAATGCGAAGCAGACCAAGTTGATCAGGAAAATCATGGGCAGAAGTTTGTTTTTCTCCTTCGCTCAATTCGAAAAAACCATAGAGGTCTTTTACAAAACTGCGCAGTTGAAAAACCTGCAACAGGGATTGGAAAAAAGCTTTTGAACTGCTTTGCATCCTTTGTATACCCTGCAAGTACAATACAAAAGTGCCCAATCCGATCGATTTCGCAACGGTCTTGATGGCGAGGTATCCAATGGCCAATCCCAGTGCTACTACTTCAAGCAACTCCGCGATCAAGTTCTGTTGCAAGGCTTTCTTTTGAATCAATGATTTCTCATGGTTGATCTCTCGTCTCAACACCTGAAACCTGTCCTGAAATGCTTTTCCAAAACGAAAAGTCCTCAACTCTTTTGCCCATTGGATGCCTGTCATCAGTTGAAAAAGATAGCCAGACTCTCTTTCCATGGGTGCAAGTGTGAACTCAAGGTCAGTTGACCGTTTTCCCTGCAACCATTTGTTGAGGGTGATGGGTATGGCCAAAACAAAGACGGCAATGAAAAAATAGGCCTTGATGGAAACAAAAAACAGCACAAGAAAGATCAATGACATGGCATTGGAAACGGTTGCATTGATGGCAGGCAGCAATTGGGTGATCCGAAATCGTGCCTGTTGTTGGGCAAGATAAAGGCTGTTGTGAAAGGCGGGGTTTTCAAAATGGGCATACTCCACTTTTGATGCCTTTGTGATGATCCTCAAAGAAAAGGCATCGGCAACTTCCTGGCTGAACAGTTGTTCAATATGGTTGGTGTATTGGTTCAGTGTCCCCAAGGCCAATTGTATGGCTGCAAAAAAGGAGACCAGTAGGATGATTTCAGTTGTTGATGGAGCTGGCTGTCCAATCAAATCGATCAGTTCCTTCACCAAGTAGAGCTGCACCAAGGGCAAGATGGAACCAACAATTCTGGCCACCAGGATTTTTAGTCCTGATTGTTTGTTGATCGCATATACCTCTCTCATCATTGTAGAGAGTTGGTTGATAAAACCGCCCAATTCATTTATTCTGCCCATTGCTTTCTGTGGATGCTCTTTGTATATTTGGCAATAAAGGTAGCACATTGGAGTTTAGGTATTGGGCATATGGATTAAAGGTGGGCAGTCAGATTCCATTTCCGGAACTGTTTCCTATTGAGGAGGATGGTCCGATGGACCTTGAAATTGTTTTGGGCGATATACCGCTTATCGAGAAAACTGCAACAGGCTTTCATTCTGCAGATTATGACATCACTCCTGATGCCTATCGGATCACCATCAAGGATGTTGCCAGTTATCATGTATCCAAAGGCAAGCGCATCATCATTAAAGCAGAACCCAATGCGGACCTGGACAGCATACGGCTCTTTTGTTTGTCCAATGCCTTCGCTGCAGCCTTGCACCAAAGGAAAACCATTCCCCTGCATTGCTCTGCCATCCTTGATAAGGGTGAACTGGTATTGGTCTTTGGCGCATCTGGTGCCGGAAAGTCAACCACCTTGGCCTTATTATTACAAAAAGGGTACAAGGCTTTTTCGGATGATGTATGTGTACCTGTATTTGATGTTGCAACCAATGAAATAAGTCTTTTCAGCTCATATCCGATGATGAAGTTTTGGAAGGAAACCCTTGATCTTGCTGGTTATTCATTGAAGGCCGACCGCAAGATCCGGCCGGATATGGAGAAATATGGGATGTATTACCATGATGATTTTATGACAGCGTCAATCAAACCCAAATTGATTGTTATTTTGGAAAAAGATGACAAAATCGATACCCCAATTATTGAGCCAATTTCAGGGATCAAGCTGTTTCAACTCCTTGAGGCCAATGCCTACAGGGGAGAATATTTGGGCTTTTCGGATCTCAAAAGGGAGCATTTTACAGTTTTCACGAAGTTGGCAAACCAATCGCGTTGTTTTGTTTTGAAAAGACCGGAATCCGGAAATTTTGTTCAAGAAGTGGCTGAAAAAATAATTAATTTGCTCAACTAATGGAAAAATTCATCCAAAACAAGCCTATCGTGCAATCCAAGATAGGAGAGGAAGTCGTGATGCTGGACATGGAATCGGGATTCTATTTTGGGCTCAATTCTGTTGCATCGGTGATTTGGGGATTATTGGCCGAGGAGATTGATTTTGAACAATTGATTGATCAGCTGATGGCACAGTTTGAAGTGGAGAGAGCCCTTTGTGAAGCTGATACCCTGGAGCTCCTTGACCAGATGTTGGATAAAAACATCATCAGAAAGTTGGGATGAACAACCGGGCATTGATTGATTATCTCTTATTTGTGGAGGCCTGGTGCCTGCTCCATTTTGCGAAGCTGGTCATTTTACTGATACCGTTCAAGCAAATTGCATCCAGGATGGGCCAGCTGCAGGTAGAGTCAGTACATGATCTGCAATCTTTGAAGGAGCCAATAAAAATTGCACATGCCGTTAGAAGAGCATCCCGATATACCCTACACAAGAGCAAATGCTATGATCAGGCACTGTCTGCAAAAGCACTTTTGGGTCAAATGGGATTGCCTGCTACTATTTATTTTGGGTTGGCCAAGGAAGGTGAGAACCAGCTCAGTGCCCATGCATGGGTTCGGTGTGGCAATACAATTATAACTGGAAAAGCAGGAGTGGAGCGTTTTACTGTGGTGGCCTGTTTTGGTGATGCTTGAGCTGGTTGATTCAATTTTATCTTTATTGAATCACATATTGATAAAGTCTTTGTTACCTTTGACGATCTCCTAAAAAACCATTTTTATTTTTAATAGGGATAGTGTAGTTACATCCATAAATTTCTACAATGAGTGGTTTTTTCGGCATTTTTCGCCCACAGGGAGGCCCGGTTGATCTTGAGGCATTTGAGCAAATGAAAACTGCCATGCACAGGGAAGGTTTTGATGGCATGGAAACCCATGTTGAGGATAAAATTGCGATGGGGCATTTGATGCTTAGGGTATCGCCGGAGTCAAAATATGATAAACAGCCCCTGAAAAGTTCGTGCGGCAATTATATTTTAGTGGGCCATTTCCGACTGGATTACCGCGATGAGTTGGGCGATAAGTTGGGGCTCACACAATCAGAATTAGAAGTAACCCCCGATTCTCAGTTGGCCATGTTGGCCTACCAGAAATGGAATGATAAGTGTGTGCATCATTTGGAGGGGGATTGGGCGTTTGTTCTTTATGACGCATACAAAGAAAGTATTTTTATCGCAAAAGATAAGTCAGGTGTTTCTTCGTTATTTTACATTGTCATTTCAAACCAATTGTATTTTTCATCTGATTCAAAGTCAATTTTAAGTTTAAATGGTAATCTATTCAGCATAAATTGTTCGAATTTTGAAAAAATGTTAAAGATAGGATTTAATTTAAGTGATGAGACCACTCTCATTAATGACTTGTATTTTCTTAAAAACGGTAAAATAATTGAGTTTAATAATAAATTGAAACAAGTTCCACAGATTTATTGGGAAATACCTTTCACTGATAATCTTAATTATCGTCTTTTGGAAGATTATGTGGCTGATTTTAATTTTTATTATTCTGAAGCAATTAAATCAGCTGTTAGATCTGGAAGTATTTCTAAAAATGATGTAGGTATATTTTTAAGCAGTGGGTTAGATTCTACGTCGGTTTGTTTTTTTGCATCTAAAGAACTTGAATACAAATCAAAAAAAATTAGCACATTTACTTCTTTTCCAAGCCATAATTTTGAAGGTATTCCTGAGACAAGCATTATTTGCAATGAAATGCCAATTGTGAAGAAATATTTATCATCGCTTACCAATATCAATGCGAGTTTCCATGAATTTTCCAATTACGACCAATCATTAATTTTTAAAAGGATTTCTAGTCAAGAAGCCTTCAATCCAATAGTGACTAAAAATTCTTTTTGGATAAATGGGATTATGGATTATTCAAAAAATGCAGGGATTAAAAATATTTTAACTGGACAGATAGGTAATTATACTGTCTCATGGAGTGGTGGATATCATTATTCAGATTTGCTTCTTAGATTAAAAATAAAGCGACTCATAGATGATATTCAAGATGAATTGAAATTGAAAAGAGGAGTTTTTTTTAACACACTAAAGACAATTTTATTTCAGCCTGTAATTATTCAACTTTCATCACTTTATGGATCGTTTATTTTTGAAAAGAAATTTAAATCAAATAGTTTGTTCGATTATAATCCTTCAGTTTATTCTAAAAAATCGCTTAGTAAGTTTTATTTTATTCAATTTTTAATTTCAAACATATTGCCTCAAAAAAAAATGCGAAAAATTTTACAGCAAAATTCAATTTTGTTTTGCGGGATTTCTTGGGCAATAAACTCGACTAATAGTGCTGTTCAAGTTGTCGACCCAACTTCTGATTCACGATTAATTACTTTTTTGAATGCTATTCCACATAGATTTTATTTTATGAAAGGAATTCGTAAATATTTGTTCAAGACATTAATGAAGGGCAGAATTCCAGAATATATTTTAGACAATAAAAAACGGAAAATTCAATCATATGATTTTCCTTTACGAATCAAAAATGACTCAATCTTTGATGAGTTGATTTACACAAAATCTAGCGGTGTAGGCAAAGTTTACTCCTTTAATGTCAAGAAAACGAATGAATTATTAGGTAATATACATTCAAAACCAATGAGTTACCTCGAAAGTGGAGATGTCAATATGTTTTTGAGGGCATTGTCATTAAAAATATTTTCAAATTCAATAAAATGAAATATTTTTACTTAAATTTTTTATTCTATGTTTACTAATAATGAAACATTAGGTCTAGGTCAATCCAAGTTAATTTGGTCAAATCCAAAAATTTCGATTCTCCCTTTGAACAACACGTTTGGAGGATGTGTTGATACTGTGGCGAAACCTAACCCTAATTCCTCTGACGGAGCTGAATCAACTTGTTCATAAGTTATAATTAAACTAAACAAGGTCTATTTTATTATTATATCTAATTACCTTGATTTCATTCGTATAGCTTGATTTCATTCGTTTTTAATAGCTCGAAATGTATGAGATTTTAAATTTTCCAAAGGTTACTAATTTTTGTTTGTTTCAATTTTTATAAAATTTCCCATTTGGTGTTATCACCAAATCCCCTATCTTTGCAATCCCTAAAAAGAGGAAAAATATGCTTATCATCGATTCAAAAGACTGCGAAAACATAGACAAAGCCCTTAAGAAGTACAAAAAGAAGTACGAAAAATCCAAAACGCTTTTGCAATTGCGTGAGCGTCAGGCATTTATAAAGCCTTCTATCAGGCGCAGGGGTGAGATGCTGAAAGCGATCTACAAGCAGAAGATCTTCAACGGCACCATCGAGTAGTAGTTGTTGCTTCGCTAAAAAATATTCCAGAGTAGTCATGCGGTTCACTAACTTTATGACTACTCTTTTTTATGCCCATACCCCAGCAGCCCATACTGTCCCCATTCCTTGATTTCATCAAGTTCGAAAAGCGCTATTCGGCGCATACCTACAGGGCATATGCTGATGATCTTGTCTCCTTTTTTTCCTTTGTTCAGGTGCAATTTGAGGTGAGCCAGCCTGCAGAGGTCACCCCGGGCATGATCCGGTCCTGGATGGCATCACTGACCCTGATCAAAGTACAGCCCAGAAGCATCAACAGAAAAATATCTTCCCTCAAATCATTCTTTCGCTATTGCCTGATTCACGGTCAAATCTCAGCCAATCCGACCAAAACCATCCAGGTCCTGAAGACCAGAAAACGATTACCGTCTTATGTGGAGCAGGACCAGATGGAGACACTGTTGAACCAAACCACTTTCCCCGATGATTTTGGGGGCAGGGGAGACCACCTGATCCTTTCCCTGCTCTACCATACCGGCATCCGGGTCAGCGAGTTGGTAGGCCTGAAATCAAGCCAGATTGATCATGCAAGAAGCCAGTTGAAAGTGTTGGGAAAAGGGAACAAGGAAAGGATCATTCCGCTACAAACTGAATTAACAGAAAAGATCAGGGAATATGCCCAGGAAAAGGCCGCTCTTTTTCCGGATGCGATCTTTCTCAACCTCTTGCTTACCCCAAAACAGAAGCCCCCAACGGCCCGTCAGGTCTATGATACCGTGAAAAAATACCTTTCATTGGTGACCACCGCAGAGAAGAAAAGCCCACATGTATTGCGCCACAGTTTTGCCACCCACCTCACTGGAAATGGAGCTGAACTGAATGCCGTAAAAGAGTTGCTTGGGCACAGCAGCCTGGCGGCCACGCAGGTCTATACACACAACAATATTGAGCGTTTGCGGGACATCCACAAAAAAGCCCATCCCAAAGGATGATTTTTCGTTTTTTTTAACGAATTTAATGTTGACCTCCATTTCATTTTGCGTAACTTAATAGGAGAATCGATCTTATCCTTCACAATAAAAATCCGCCGAAATGACCGTTAACATCCAATCTGTACATTTTGATGCCGACACAAAATTGCTTGACCACGTGAACAGGAAAATTGCCAAAATCGGCAGCCACTACGACAGGATCATGAACGTTGATGTTTTTCTTAAACTGGACAATGTCATCCACCAGATAAAAGACAAGGTTGCAGAGATTCGTGTGCAGATTCCCAAGCACGAAATTTTTGTCAAGCAAAGCACCAAATCCTTCGAGGAATCCTTTGACATGGCGCTTGATGCGGTGCTGATAAAGATTAAGAAAGTAAAGGAAAAACAGTCCGTTTAATTTGGCTGCTGAAATATTTCTAAATTTTTTTCTACAAATTTTCTGCTTTTGAAGAATTCCATTACCTTTGCCTCCCCAAAAAGGGATAGATCTTTTATAGATTGAAGTGTTATCGGTAAGGAAGTCAAAACCATTATTCCGC
>CAILKQ010000098.1 GCA_903834825.1 uncultured bacterium
CAATTCGGTAACTTCAGAACGATGAAGGAAGCAGAGCTGATGAAAAAGGACTTGGTACTGGAATTTGGAGAGAACCTCATCATCATTCCATCACAGGTGGAGGTGAAGGGAGAAAAACAGGAAGCCGAAAATTTTTAACCTATTCAACATGCTGAGAGAAAAAATCAAACAGCTATCTGCCCAATACTTTGAGGAATACCGCGCTATCCGGCAGCATTTGCATGCCCATCCTGAACTGAGTTACCAAGAATACAATACGTCAAAATTTGTACGCGACCACCTCACCCATCTCGGAATCCCCTTCACAGTGATGGCTGAAACGGGTGTCATTGGAATCATTGAGGGTAAACGATCAGACCGTGTCATTGCCCTTAGGGCTGACATGGATGCCTTGCCCATCCAGGAGAAGAATGATGTGCCGTATGCATCCACCATCCCTGGTATCATGCATGCCTGTGGCCATGATGTGCATACCACCTGCCTGTTGGGAGCAGCCCGTATGCTGCATGAATTGAGGAATGAATGGGATGGAACTGTAAAACTTATTTTCCAACCTGGAGAAGAAAAAAACCCAGGCGGGGCCAGCTTGCTGATCAATGAAGGGGTGCTTGAAAACCCAGCCCCATCAGCCATCTATGGATTGCACGTGCATCCGCAATTGGACATTGGAAAAATGAGTTTTGCCTCCGGAAAAGTGATGGCCAGTGCAGACGAATTATACATTACTGTCAGGAGCAAGGGTGGCCATGCAGCAAAGCCTTACCTTACCGCGGATACCGTGCTCACTGCCTCACAGATTGTGGTTGCTTTGCAACAGGTAGTCAGCAGAAACAACAACCCCTTCTCTCCTTCCGTTTTGTCGATTTGTTCCATGCAGGGAGGCTATACAACCAACGTAATTCCATCGGAATTGAAAATGATGGGGACCTTCCGGGCCATGGATGAAGGCTGGCGTTTTGAAGCCCATCGCCGCATCAGGGAGATTGTAGAGCAAGTAGGAAAGGCATGCGGAGCAGAAGTGGAATTGGAGATCAGTGTAGGTTATCCTTCTGTTGTCAATGATCATGTACTGACCCAACATGCTAGGTCATTGGCAGAAGAAATGATCGGCACTGAAATGGTGGAAGAAACGGAATTGAGCATGGGTGCAGAAGATTTTGGTTACTACTCACAAAAAATACCGGGATGTTTTTACAGATTGGGCACAGGCAACAAGTCCATGGGCATTGTATCTGGTGTTCATACACCCACCTTTAATATTGATGAATCTGCCATTCAAACTGGCATGGCGATGATGGCGTATTTGGGGGTAAAGGGATAAAGGGATGAGGGTAAAGGGATGAGGGAACAGCCAGGGACAGGGGACGAGGGACTAGGGTAATTAAAAAAAAAATCATGGAAAAAAAAGACTTAAGAAGAGAGCAGGCACTGGAGTATCATGCAAAGGGAAGGCCTGGAAAAATTGAAGTGATACCAACGAAAGAGGCCAAAACCCAAAGGGATCTTTCTTTGGCTTACTCTCCAGGGGTTGCAGAACCCTGCATGGAAATTTTCCGTGACATTGAAAATGTTTATAAATACACGGCCAAAGGCAATTTGGTGGCGGTAATCAGCAATGGTACTGCTGTACTCGGCCTTGGCGATATTGGGCCCGAGGCTAGCAAACCTGTGATGGAAGGGAAAGGCGTGCTTTTCAAAATATTTGCTGACATCGATGTTTTTGATATTGAGATCAACGAAAAAGATCCAGTTAAATTTGTGGAGATTGTCAAGGCATTGCAACCCACCTTTGGTGGTATCAACCTCGAAGACATCAAGGCTCCAGAATGTTTTTATATTGAGCAAAGGCTGAAGGAAGAAATGAACATTCCCATCATGCATGACGATCAGCATGGTACAGCCATCATCAGTGCTGCAGCACTGCTCAATGCACTGGAGCTGCAAGAAAAAAAGATTGATGAAATCATCATCCTCGTCAATGGTGCAGGAGCTGCTGCCATGGCCTGTATAGACCTTTACGAAGCACTGGGCGCCAAAAGAGAGAACATTTGGATGTTTGACTCAAAAGGGTTAATCAGAAAAGACCGTACTGATCTTGATGAAAGAAAATCAAGGTTCGCTGTTGACAGAAAAGACCTCTCTCTTGAAGATGCATTTGAAGGTGCTGATGTATTCATCGGCTTGAGCAAGGGAAATGTGGTTACCAAGGAAATGGTGGCAAAAATGGCCCCAAGACCCATCGTTTTTGCGATGGCTAACCCTGATCCTGAAATCACCTGGGAAGATGCCACTTCTATCAGGACAGACATCATCATGGCAACGGGAAGGTCCGATTATCCCAACCAGGTAAACAATGTTTTGGGCTTCCCCTATATTTTTAGGGGCGCACTGGATGTCAGGGCCACCCAAATCAATGAGGCCATGAAACTGGCAGCGGTCAAGGCACTTGCGGAACTCACCAAAACTGCTGTGCCCGATATTGTCAACATGGCTTACAACGAATCCGCCATCGCCTTTGGCCCCAATTACATCATACCAAAACCATTGGATCCCCGACTGATCAGCACCATTTCCCCTGCTGTCGCAAAGGCTGCCATGGAGAGTGGTGTTGCCAAAAAATCCATCACCGATTGGGATGCTTACGAAATTGAATTGAACAAGCGGTTGGGTATTGACAACCAACTGATCAGGGCCTTAGGAAGCAAGGCCAGAAAAGATCCCAAGCGGGTTGTATTTGCTGATGCCGAAAATGCAAAAGTGTTGAAAGCCGCGCAAATCGCACTTGACGAGGGTATTGCCATTCCCATCCTGTTGGGAAATCCTGACATCATCCATGACATTGCAGAGATCAACAACATCATCATTGAAGGCATGGACATCATCAACCCCAAGAGCGAGGTGGTGGTCAAAAAACGCCAGGAATATGCAGATATCTTTTTCCAGAAAAGACAACGCAGGGGTATCAACAAATATGAAGCGGGCAAGCTCATGAAAGACCGCAACCATTTTGGTTGCATGATGGTAGAAACCGGAGATGCAGACGCCATGATATCCGGCTTGAGCAGAAACTACCCAGATACCATAAGACCAGCGATTCAAATCATAGGAACAGAAGATGATGTAAAGAAAATTGCAGGCATGTATATCATGCTCACCAAAAAAGGTCCCTTGTTCCTTGCAGATACCACGGTTAACTTCAATCCGACAGCAGAGGAGCTGGCAGACATTACCCTGCTGGTGGCGAAAGAAGTGAAAAGCCTGGGTATCACACCAAGGATTGCGATGTTGAGTTATTCAAACTTTGGCAGCAGTGATACGCCCGAAGCCGTTACTGTTCGCAATGCAAGGGCCATTGTAAAACAAAAAAATCCATCCCTGATTGTTGATGGAGAGGTGCAGGGCATTGTTGCTTTCAATAAGGAAATCCTGCGTGAGAATTATCCTTTCTCCGAACTGGTGGACAATGGAAATGTGAACACTTTGATTTTCCCGAACCTCAGTGCGGGCAACATAGCCTACAACCTCTTGCAGGAAGTTGGCGAAGCGGATGCCATTGGACCTGTACTGCTGGGGTTGAAAAAACCAATACATGTATTACAACTCGGTTCATCAACCAGAAGCATACTGAACATGGTGATGATCGCTGTAATTGATGCACAATATAAAATGAAGAAAGCCGTCAAACCATGAAAATATTCACAAGGTTTGGAGCGTTTATTTTGATGCTCAAAGGCATGTTCACCAAGCCTGAGAACTGGAGAATGTATTGGAAGGAATTGATGCACCAATGCGTGGAGCTGGGCATTGGTTCCATGGGGATTGTCAGCATCGTTTCAGTCTTTATTGGTGCTGTGTCAACCCTTCAAACCGCCTACCAATTTATAAGCCCAATCATCCCACGTTCTGTCATTGCACAGATTGTTCGCGACACTGTCATCCTTGAATTTGCACCCACCATTACCTGTGTGGTGTTGGCAGGTGTTGTTGGCAGCAAAATCTCAAGCGAACTGGGCAACATGCGGGTCAGTGAACAAATAGACGCGTTGGAAATCATGGGTATCAATACCAAGGCTTACCTCATCTTACCCAAAATATTAGCGGCGCTGATTACCATTCCCCTGCTCGTTATCCTTGCCATGACCCTGGGCATCTGGGGTGGGCGTTTTGTGGGAGAAGTAACGGGCATTTTACCCAATGAAGTTTTTGACCGTGGATTGGTAGAAGCATTTGTACCTTACAATGTCAAATTTGCCTTGATCAAAGCCTATACTTTTGCTTTTATTATTACAGCCATCCCCGCCTATTTTGGCTACAATGTAAAAGGCGGTGCACTGGAAATTGGAAGGGCCAGTACAACTGCTGTAGTTTCGAGTTGTATCATCATCCTGCTGGCAGACTATATATTGGCTGCAGTACTCCTTTAAAACTGAACCATGATATCCATCAACAACATAGCCAAGGGATTTTCTGACAAACCAGTCATAGAGGGCGTTTCAGCTGAATTTGAAACAGGGAAATGCAACCTGATCATTGGTGCCAGTGGCAGTGGAAAAACTGTTTTGATGAAATGCCTGGTCGGATTGATTACCCCTGATGCCGGCGAAATCATGTATGATAGCGAGAATTTCAGCCTCATGGATGAGGAAGCAAAAAAAAACATGCGAAGAAAAATCGGCATGCTTTTTCAAGGATCTGCACTGTTTGACAGCAAGACCGTTGAGCAAAACATCATGTTTCCTTTGGACATGTTCAGCCATGATACCAGGGCGGAAAAACAGAAAAGGGTTGACATGGTGCTGGACCGGGTAAACCTGAACGGCGCCCACAAAAAATTTCCAGCAGAGATCAGCGGGGGGATGAAAAAAAGGGTTGGTATTGCAAGATCTATCGTGCTCAATCCACAATATCTTTTTTGTGACGAGCCCAATTCAGGCCTTGATCCACAAACATCCCTCGTGATCGATAAACTGATCAGGGAAATCACAACAGAATACAATATCACCACCGTCATCAATACCCATGACATGAACAGTGTGATGGAGATTGGCGACAGGATTCTTTACATGTACCAGGGCAAAAAAGAATGGGAAGGAAACAGCAAAGAAATCATCTTCAGCAAAAACGAAAAATTGAACAGCTTCATCTTTGCATCAGATTTTTTGAAGGATGCAAAAGACATGAGAATGCTGGAACTGAGCGGGAAAATTGATGAAAAAAGGAACATGGACCAACTGCTGAATGGCTAGACCTCTCCTTCGGACAAACAGCCACCGATATTATTTAAACATTCCACAGATCTGTACCGGCTCCATCGCCTCTTTTTATTATCTTCGCCCCACCAAAATAAACATCTTTACCATGTCAGTTTTAGTGAACAAGTCTTCCAAAATCATTGTACAGGGTTTTACCGGTACTGAGGGTACATTTCATGCAACACAAATGATTGAATACGGCACGCAGGTTGTAGGTGGCGTTACCCCTGGAAAAGGAGGAAGCTCCCATCTTGACAGGCCTGTTTTCAATACCGTTGCAGACGCTGTTCAACAAACAGGAGCGGATGTAAGCATCATTTTTGTACCCCCAGCATTTGCCGGAGATGCCATCATGGAAGCGGCAGAAGCAGGGATTTCCTTAGTGGTTTGTATCACAGAGGGTATTCCGGTGCAGGACATGGTCAAGGTTAAAAATTATCTCCAGGGCAAGACAACAAGGCTGATTGGGCCGAACTGTCCTGGTGTCATCACTGCTGATGAATGCAAGGTGGGCATCATGCCAGGCTTCATCTTCAAAAAAGGCAATATTGGTATCGTTTCAAAATCAGGTACCCTCACATACGAAGCGGCAGACCAGATCGCTAAAGCCGGTCTTGGCGTAACCACAGCCATTGGAATTGGTGGCGACCCCATCATTGGAACCCCCACCCGCGATGCGGTTGAATTGCTGATGAATGATCCTGAAACCCATGGTATTGTCATGATCGGAGAAATAGGCGGTGGCATGGAAGCCGAAGCTGCCCGCTGGATCAAAGAACATGGCACCAAGCCTGTTGTAGGATTCATCGCAGGCCAAACTGCACCTCCAGGCCGAAGAATGGGCCATGCAGGTGCCATCATCGGCGGTGATGATGATACTGCAGAAGCCAAAATGAAAATCATGCGCGAGTGCGGTATCCATGTGGTAGACAGCCCTGCTGACATTGGCAAGACCATGGCAGCAGCAATGGCAGGAAAAATAAATTTTCCCCAACAAACATGAGCAAACCCCCAGTTTATCATATTCCTTATAAATTCAGAAAGGTCGAGAACCTCCACATTTTACTGTGGCTGATCAAGGATGCATGCTGGGCGTTGAACCTCAAGCTTCCTGCCTTGATCATGATCATCCCTACCATGCTGGTGGCCATCTTGATTACCTGGCATACCCGTAAAATAACAGGGGAATTGTTGCATAACCTTGCCATCAACTTCTGGATAACGGCCAACTGTACCTGGATGATTGGCGAGTTTTTTGGCTGGGATGTCAACCTCATCGGAACCTATGGGTTGAGGCAATTCTCTGTTTTGCCTTTTGGCATTGGATTGTCGATCCTTGGATATTATTACCTGGTATACATTCACAAACCAGGTTTGGATGAACAGGTCCAGCAACAGACAAAAAAGGTCATCCAGGAAATGGAAGCCAAAGGCCACAACTAATCTGGCCAAAAATGCAGTCCTTGAAGTATCTTTGAATGCCTTATTAAGGCCTCAACAAATCAATCTATATGTTCAGATCTCATACATGCGGAGAACTCAGGCTCCAGCACGCAGGTTCATCAGTGACGTTGGCAGGATGGGTGCAGACGGTCAGGAAATTTGGCGCCATCACCTTTGTAGACCTGCGCGATCGTTACGGCATCACCCAATTGGTTTTCAATGAAGGATTCAACCAGCAGCTGGATGAAAATCCCTTGGGCAGGGAATTTGTTTTGCAGGCCAAGGGTAATATCATTGAGCGTAGCAACAAGAACCTCACCATCCCAACTGGAGAGGTTGAAATTGAAATCAGCGAATTCACCATTTTAAATAAATCAGCCGTACCACCCTTCACCATACAGGATGATACTGATGGTGGTGATGATATTCGGATGAAATACAGGTACCTGGATTTGAGAAGGAATGCAGTCAAAAAGAATCTTGAACTGCGCTATGCGGTCAACCGTTCTGCAAGAAATTTCCTGCATGAAAATGCATTCATGGACATAGAAACCCCATTCCTGATCAAGTCTACCCCAGAAGGTGCCAGGGACTTTGTGGTGCCTTCCAGAATGAACCAGGGACAGTTCTATGCCCTTCCCCAATCGCCCCAGACCTTCAAGCAACTCCTGATGGTGAGCGGGTATGACCGTTACTACCAGATCGTAAAATGTTTCAGGGATGAGGATTTGAGGGCTGACAGGCAGCCTGAATTCACACAGATTGACTGTGAAATGGCCTTTGTTGAACAGGAGGATATCCTGAACATGTTTGAGACCCTGATCAAGCGAATTTTTAAGGACGTAAAGAACATTGATTATACTGATTTGGTGGAACGCATGACCTGGGAAGATGCCATGTGGCAGTTCGGCAACGACAAGCCGGATATCCGTTTTGGCATGAAGATCTGCACCTTGAAAAAACCATCAACCGTTTTTTTCAACAAGGAGGATCATTCAGCCCTGATCAATAATGCTGGATTTGTTGTTTTTGATGCGGCTGAATCCGTGATGGCCATCGCTGTACCCGGTGGTGCAGCCTTTACCAGAAAACAACTGGATGAATTAACCGAATGGGTAAAGCGGCCACAGATTGGCATGAAGGGATTGGCCTACATCAGGTACAATGAGGATGGAACCCTGAAGAGCAGCATCGACAAGTTCTATGCTGAAGACCGTTTAAAGGCGATTGCAGCCGCATCTGGCGCCCAACCCGGAGACATCATCCTTGTTCTTGCAGGTGCCGAGGAGAGGACCCGCAAGGCCACCAGTGAGTTGAGGCTTGAAATGGGAAAGCAACTGGGATTGCGCAAGGAAAATGAATTCAAGCTGCTTTGGGTGCTTGACTTTCCCTTGTTTGAGTATGCGGAAGAAGAGAACCGCTGGGTGGCCAGGCATCATCCGTTCACATCTCCCAAACCATCACAGATCCAGACCATGATCGACAACGATCCTTTGATCCATGATGCAGCCAATTATCTTTCGCATCCCTATGCACAGATCAAGGCCAATGCTTACGACATGGTATTGAATGGCAACGAGATTGGCGGCGGGTCCATCAGGATTTTCCAGCGCGAATTGCAAGAAAAAATGTTTGCTGCCCTTGGCATGAGTGAGGAAGAATCCCTGCACAAGTTTGGGTTCCTGCTGGGCGCTTTTGAATATGGTGCTCCTCCCCATGGAGGCATTGCTTTTGGGTTTGACAGGCTCTGTTCCATCCTCGGGGGCAGTGAAAGCATCCGTGACTTTATTGCATTCCCCAAGAACAATTCAGGAAGGGATGTAATGCTTGATGCACCATCTACGATTGACGATAGTCAGTTGAAGGAGTTGGGATTGAAGGGTTGAGGGGGTTGAAGGGGTTGAAGTTGTTTAGAGAAGTTGAGGGATGTTGAGAGAAGTTTAGAGAGGTTGAGCTTGCCAGCCGAAGATTAGATAGTTGAAGGGGTTTAAGGGGTTGAAGAGGTTGAAGGAAAGTTTAAATAGGTTGAGCTTGCCAACCAGAGGTTGGTAAACCTGCCGAAGGCTGGAGAGGTTGAAGAAACTGAAGGCTGTTTTACTTAAACCCCTTCAACAGGCCGAAAGCCGACTTCAACCTCTTCAACGGTGAAAATTTTTACATCTAAACCGCTATTTCCTGCTCCAAACCTCATGGATTTTTTCGCCTTTGGAGCTCAAGCCGGAATGGTGCCATTCACCATTGTTGATATCGGCTTTAAAGCTGAGTGATGCTCCAACGCGGCTGGCATCGCGGGAGAAGAACTCAATATGCTCAGTATAGGTACCGTCTTTAACAGTATAATGTCCCCCACCAGTCCCAAAAAATTCTCCAGTTTCCATGTTGATGGCAGCCCACTGAAACCGGGTTTCCGAAAGGATCTTGATGGTCTTTCTGGCAGCTGGCTTGATGGGTGTCATGGTGCCTGATTGCTCTCGTCCGGTGATTCTCCAATTTCCTGCAAGTGATTCAGTGGCTTCATCAACTTTCTGCCATTTTTTTGCATTGCCTTCAAGTGGAAGCATCAAGGTATTTTCTTTAAGCTTTATATCATAACTGTAACTTGATTTCACCTCGGTCCGATCAAGGGTATTGAATTCAATCGTTCCAGCCATTTTTCCTTTTTCAACCATGGCCGTTCCACCACGGGTACTGATGAACTTTTTTCCCTCCAGGTTGAAAGTTGCGACAGCAAAATAATTGTCAACCACCGTCAGGTACTGCACTGCGGTGTCAAGATTCCTTGACCAGGCACCATTGATACTCTGAGAAAACCCAAGAGACAGGTTTATAACCAACAGGGAAAAAAGAATAAGTGTTTTCATGTGATGATAGATTTACAATGCCTTCACCCTAATATTCCTAAACCTCACCACAGACCCATGTCCAAGAAATCCGATATGACCTTTTGGGTTGTGCAAGCCTGGGTGCTCTTTATGATCGGCTGTTCCATTTTTAGAAGCTTCTTTGATGTCTCCATCCATGATCACTTGCCCATTGAGAATGACTTTTATTTTTGATCCTTTGGCCATCACCACTTCTTCATTCCACTCTCCCACGGGTTTGAGAAATCCCCTTCTTGAGGGAATAACGCCATATACAGAACCGTGGTATTGGTATGCCTGGAGGTTTTTGTAGATGTCTGCTTCGTTGTCCAGGATTTGCAATTCCATCCCAACATAGGCTGCATCGCCTTCTGTTGGTGTGCGGATGCCCAGGCCATTGTTGGCACCAGGCGTCAGCTGAAATTCAAACCTGTATTCAAAATCACCATACTCCTTGGCAGTGTAAAGATTGCCACCACTGCCTCCAGCTGGATTGACAACCATGGTTCCATTGTCAACGAGATAGCCTGTTTTATTGCCAATCCAGTTGTTGAGGTTGGAGCCATCAAACAACATGTCAAAACCTTGTTGCTTTTCCTCTTCACTTAAGCTGGACATAAGGTTTCCGGGAATTTCCCTGACAAAAATATTCCTGTAGGCCACATAGGATCCATGGGCTTGCAATTCAATCTGTTCCTTGATGAAGATGGGAATTTTCCTGTCCCAATAGTTTTCCAACACCACATTGTCTGTTACCAAAACACCATTCAACGCAACGCTGACCTTGTCGCCAATCATGGTGATGTGGAAAGTATTCCATTCACCAACTTTATTGTCTGCTACTGAAAGGGGTATTTTCTGGTTTTTCTGGTTGTTGTACAAACCACCAGAACCAACTTGTGCCCCTACTTCCCTTCTGGATGTATCCCAAATTTGCACCTGGGGGCTACCCCTCAGGTAAATGCCAGCATCGCCTTTCTCGGTAATTTTCCAGTCAACATACATCTCAAAATCACCATATTTTTTAACCGTACAAAGGTTGTCTCCGTGGCCTGTAAAAATCAGCAAGCCGTCTTTTATCACCCAATCCTGCTGGGCCTTGGTACTGGCTGCAGCTTCTGCCAACAGCAATTCTTGCTCAGACATTTTGGACCTGGAAACAGGGTTCCCAACAAGGCCTTTCCAACCCGTCAGGTCCTTTCCGTTAAAGAGGGAAACAAATCCATGATCATAGGGCATGGCATTGAGGTGTGCGCGAAGCTGGTTCACCAAAATAGCACTATCTGTTCCGCTGATCAGGGGCAAGGCTTTCTCCAGGACATCCCTCACCGCTTTCCCGGAGATAGATTTGTTTTTCAGTGAGATGCGGGCTGCAATCAGTGCCGCTTGTTTTTGCAGGTTCTTATCCCCCAAAAAACTACCAGCAAACATCAGGCTACCCAGTCCATCGAGGTGATCGACCTTCGAAAGAATATTCCTTTGTTGAACCGGATTTTTTGCAGCGACCATCTGGTCTTGGAGGTCGAGCAATTGCTGGGTTTTGTTTTTTGTTGATGCAGCAGGTTGCAGAGACGTCATTGTCATGGGCAACTTGAAATTGGCATTGTCAATGGCTGCCTGTATTTGTTGTGCAAGCGGTGCTTTTGATGATGAAAGGGCCTTGCTGAGCGCAGCAGTTGCAGCCTCAGTCTTCATGGTGGCCAATGCCCTTGCAGCAGTGCCGGCATAGACCTCATCTTTCAACAATTTGGACAATGATTTGATGGCCATCGCATCCCCCAACAAACCCAGTTCCTGGATCAACAGGTCTTTGGCATAGCGAGACTTTACCATAGACAAACCAGCATTGAGCAATGAAGTAGTTTTTTTCCTCATCACAGGATCTAACGCAACATGGTGCGCATAGGCATCCAATGCATAGGTGGCGTTGAGTTTCAAAGAATCATCATCCAACATGGAATACAATTCCTTCCAGGATGATTTGCCCCATGATTGCATGGTCGCAATTGCAGCTTGTGCTTCAGCTGATTTTTGGTAAGGGAAAGCGGCGATTGTTTTTGCTGCATTGTCTTGTGCCTGCAGGCAGACAAATGCAAAAAGAAGTAGAAGGGATATGAATGACTTTTTCATGAATGTTCGGTTGAAGATTAAATGTTCCAAGGTGCGCGCATGGGGGGATTGATCATCCTGTTGGCTTCATCGTCATTGATGAAAACCTGTGCAACAGGATCAAAACGCAGGGTGCGACCCAGTTGCAAGGCAATCTTTCCAATATTGATGATGGTACATGAACGGTGCCCGTTGGATTCATTGAGGGCAAACGGTGTTCTGTACCTGACTGAATCAAGAAAGTTGGTCACCTGTGGTGCCGGATCTGGCATCAGGGCGATTTTCTCTTTGAGATTGGGAATATCTGATTTGAAGCCATTGAACAATTTGCCTTTGGGTCCTTCAATATAAGGTACTGCAGGACCAGTGCCTTCTCCGTCCAGGATGATCTTGCATCCGTCTTCGTAGGTATAGGTAATCTTCCTGAACGTACCACAGGCATCTGGATGTTGCTGTTCTGCATCCACTTCCACCAAAACAGGGCTGGTTTCATCCTTGCCGAGGAAGTATTGAATGGGGTCCAGGTAATGTTGGCCCATGTCTCCCAATCCACCGCCATCATAATCCCAGTATCCCCTGAAGGTTGGATTGGTGCGGTGCTCATGGTATGGCTTGTAGGGTGCTGGACCAAGCCAGCGATCATAGTCGAGGGTATCTGGAACTTTTTGTTCCGGCAGCACTGTTTTGCCTATCCAGTAAAATTTCCAATCAAATCCGGTCTGCTTTCCCACCGTTACGGTGAGGGGCCATCCCAACAATCCAGATTCTACCAGCTTCTTCAACGGCTTTACGGTGGTGTTCATTCCGTAGAAATTTTCTTCAAAACGGAACCAGGTATTGAGCCTGAACATCCTGCCGTATTGCTTTACTGCTTCTACAACGCGCTTGCCTTCACCGATGGTGCGGGTCATCGGTTTTTCGCACCAGATGTCTTTGCCGGCTTTTGCCGCTTCAATGGCCATGATGCCATGCCAGTGTGGAGGCGTGGCGATATGCACAATATCTACCTCAGGAAGAGCAATCAGTTCGCGGTGATCATGGAATTTCTTGATGGTTCCGCCTACCCTTTTTTCAGCAGCCAAAAGATTTCTTTTTTCCACATCACAAACAGCAACAACACGGGTTCCTGCATATTCAATGTGGTTGCGTCCCATGCCGCCAACACCAATGATGCCTTTGGTGAGCTGATCACTTGGTGGGATAAAGCCTTTACCAAGCACATGGCGTGGCACAATAAAAAAGCCTGCTGCAGCGGCTGCGGTGTTGAGGAGAAATTTTCTCCTGCCTTTGGGATGAAGGGTGTTCATGCGAGAGAATGTTGATTGATTCTAAAGATATACAATGAAGATGAAATTTCATTGTATTTTGATACCAATCAAGCAAATCTGCGCAATCGATTGTTCAAACCAATCAGAGGTCGGTAATCAATTTGAACTTGGGTACCAGAGACTTCATGATGACCCAAGCAACCAAGTATGCCGTAGCACAAAAAGTAAACATGATGGTATACCCGGTTTCAATATGTCCCAATGCTTTGTAATGATCAAACAAGGCACCACCAACTTTGGTAACAATCACGCCGCCAATTCCTCCAGCCATGCCTCCAATGCCTACCACAGAGCCAATGGCTTTCTGTGGGAACATGTCTGAAACTGTGGTAAAGATATTGGCACTCCAGGCCTGGTGGGCGGAAGCACCTATACCGATCAAGATCACTGGCATCCAGAAACTGATGGCGCCAAGGGGCTGTGCAGCCAAAACGACCAATGGGAACAAGGCTATTACAAACATGGCCTTTAATCGTCCATCGTAAGCGTTATAGCCCTTGTTGATATAATATACTGGGAACCATCCTCCGCCTATGCTGCCCACCATGGTCAGGCTGTAGAGCACTACCAGCGGCAGAATGATTTCTGTACC